>JAILGR010000026.1 GCA_024696565.1 Acholeplasmatales bacterium
GTAAAGTCTAAATCATTTTTATTAAACTTATTTCCTGTTAAAAGCTTAAAGGTATCATTTTGATAAATTCTATTATTATCAGTATCTCTTAATTCAGCATAAGCTGTATCAGTCTTTGCATAAACAGGTACAATTGCATATATAGAATTATTAATGAAATCTAAAACATCAATTGTTATAGTATCACTTTCTTCTATTAAAGTACTAATACCATTTTGATCTGCTTGATTAAAGCCAACAAATATATATCCTTCCTTTTTATTAGCCTTCAATGTTAATATACCAGAATTTAAATTCTTTAAATCTTTTGCTAAAACTTCTTTTCCATCTAATTCACAAGTAACAGGATAATCAATAGTTTGAACAGCAAAATTATTAGCCTCAGGTAATACCTTTAAATATCTATATGTTTGAATAAATGTTCCTGCTCCATCTTTAGCATAAAAACAAAAATCAAATACACCATTGCCATAATGATTAGTAATATTTTCTTTTTCTGAATCACTTACATTATTATTTGTACGAGTATCATTAACACTATACATCAATAAGCTAGATGGAATTTCAAACAATTCATCAGGATAATATGTATCATATTTAACCTTAAATACATAATCTGATAAATAGAACTTTTTACCAAATGGCATATCTATAATATCTAGCTTATTATCATCTTTATCATATACATATAAATATAGCTTATCCGTAGATGTTTGGGCACTTTTTGGTAATACCCTTGTAGATATAACAACCTTTTGCTCTATTGTGCCTGAATAAGTAGTTGAATCTGTAACTAAACCTGGCTTACCAGAAACATATTCATCATAAAAGCCTGCATAAAGGCCTGCATAATCACCTATATTAAATGTAAGATCATAGCTTAAAACATTTTCTAATACTAAGTCTGGTTCATTAATGTTATCAAGTGTCACGCTTTGGATACCATCTATGCCTTCTTGATAATAATTTACTGTTATAGATGTCCCAACATATGGTTGACGAACAGTCAATGTGAATGGTTCAACAACTAAAGGTATTTCAACCTTAGGTGAACCATCTAAAAGTGAAATATTAAATGAATATTCTCCATCACTACCTTCTTCATTTATAAGATCAAAATCTTCACTTCCACTAGAAAATGAAACCATACATTCACTAAGATTTAGTGTCGCTTTATAAATACCATCTGAGACTTCAACAATATATTCATTAGAATCAAAGCTTGTACCGCTCTTTAAATGAATTAAAGAATTACTATTAACTAAAGTATTATTTAATACCTTACGAACATTTGAATTAATACTTGCTACATTAGCACTTGTAATATATCTAGGCTGAATAGATACAACTCCTGCTTCTAATCTAGGTTTAATATCGTAGTTTTCTAACACTAAACCTCTATTTGATACAAGTGTAGCTACACCATCTTCATCAATTTCATACCAACCCATGAAAATCATACCATCTTGTTCTGTTGCAGTAAGTGTAACTACACCTTCTTCTAAATTAAGTTCTTCAGTAAGATTATTGCCACTTACACTACATGCTGCACCATTAGATGGAATAATTCTAAATGATTTGCTAGTTAATTCTTGATATATTGGTTCTAATATCATAGTTTCACTAACTTCTAATTCTAAAGGAGATCCTCCACTAATGATTTCAGAAACTAAATCACCTGAATTATTAAATGTGGATTTCTTCCATCCATTAACCATCTTTTGTTCTTTTTCTTCAGCTTTAACTATGATCTTATATTCTTTTTCATCTTCATATTTAACTAAATTTGATGCTACTTTAACTTCATTATCATAAACATCAAATGTTGAATTAATAACAATAGTTCTTAAGATACCATTTTCATAATTAAATCTAACCTTATCTAAAATAGAGGCTATATCAGATAATGATAATTCTTTCTTAGTTAAATGAACCTTAGTAGTCTTTGAAATATAATCATCAACACTTTCATAATTTTTAATTTCAATAGATGAATCTTTAGATCTATATTTATCTAAAACATCATCTAAACCATTAGATGCATCAATAATTCCAGAATCTTCAGCAACAATTTTTATTTCTTCCATTGGATTCATACTAAATACACCAACAGAAATATTACCATCTTTAGATTCTAAGACACTAACATCAATCTTACCTTCAATTAAACGATAATTAATCTCATATTCATTATTCTTCTTAATAACTTCTACTTGGAATGTAGTACCACGTATAGCCATTGTTGAGTTAGGTGTTTCAACACCAAACTCTTCTAAATCAGATAATTTATTCTTTACTTCAGTAACAATACTACCCTCATTTACTCTAATAATAGTTTTACTTGAGTCATAAGGACTTGTCTTTAATAAAACATCAGAATTGCTACCAATATAAATATATTTATCAGAATCTAATTTTAAAACCACATAAGCATTATTCTTAGTTTTGATAGAATCATTATTTCTAAAGTTCATTCCTTCATAAATAGCTAATTCTTTCTCATCTCTTTTACAATATGCTTCTTCAGTTACCTGAATTGCTTTAATACTTCTATAATCTGGTTCTTGAGGGCCACCATTATTCAACACAATTGGTAAAATAATAGCTAAGGCAACACCAATAGCCAAAACTATAGAGCCTATTATGATTAATATTTTTTTCATATTCTAGACCCCCAAATCATAATACTTGATAAAACACTGATATTATTATATACACACTCTATATAAAAGTCAAAAAGAGCCTAATGGCTCTTATAATAAATTAATATTTGCTTTCTTTAATACTTCTAAATCTTCATCAGACCAAATTGAAGATTGAACTTCACCAATATGAGCTTTTCTTAACATAAACATACATAATCTAGATTGCCCAATACCACCACCAATAGTAAGTGGTAATCTCTTATTTAAAATATCTTGAACATATGGGTTTTCAATCTTAAATTCTTCTTTTTTCTCCTTTAATTGAGTTAAAATAGAATTTTCATCTACACGAATACCCATACTAGATATCTCAAAGGCAATATCTAATACATCATAATATAATAAAATATCACCATTTAAATCCCAATCATCATAATCGGCAGCTCTACCATCATGTGGCATACCATTAGATAGTTTCTTACCAATTTGAAGTAAGAATACTGCCTTATATTTCTTAGTAATCTCATATTCTCTTTCAGATGGTTCTAAATTAGGATACATTTGTAATAATTCTTCAGAAGTAATAAAGAAAATATCTTCTGGTAATTCATTATATAAATGAGGATGCACCTTAGATACTTTATGTTCTAATAATTTAATTACTTCATAAATATCTTTTACTGTCTTCTTCAAGAAATCAACATTTCTATCTTCTCTAACAATAATCTTTTCCCAGTCCCATTGATCTACATATGCTGAATGCATTGTATCTAAATCTTCATCTCTTCTAATCGCATTCATATCTGTATATAAACCAGTATGAGGTAAGAATGCATATCTAGCTAAAGCATTTCTTTTCCATTTAGCTAATGATTGTACTATTTCAACTTCAGCATCGATATTTTTAATATCAAAGCTTACTCTTCTTTCATATCCATTTAAATTATCATTAAGTCCTGTCTTAGGAAAAACAAATAATGGGGCAGATACACGTGTTAAATTTAATTTATCTGCCAAATCTCTTTCAAAAGTATCTTTTACAAACTTAATTGCAATTTCTGTATCTAAAAGACCAAGTTCAGACTTATAGCCCTCAGGTAGAATTAATTTTTTCATAATAATCCTCCAAAAAATAATTTGTTACTATTGTAACACAAAAGAAAATAAGAGAAAAGAAAAAAGATAAAAACATTGAATAAAATACAAAA
>JAILGR010000044.1 GCA_024696565.1 Acholeplasmatales bacterium
ATTTGTATGTACTAGAAAAGAATCAAAATATAATAAAGATTGGTTAACTGATTTTTATATTACTTTTGATTATACAAATAGCACATATAAAGATAAACATGAATATAAATATACTCTTGATGGAGTTATTATTGAAAGAACAGAATATACATTTTTTGATGATGAGTGGATAATGACTTCTAAAGAAGAATATATTAATGGTCGATTCCGTACAACTCTACGAACTTATTTTTCAACCAGTGGGACTTCTTTAATTTTAGATAATAAAAGTGAATATAAATATGATGATTTAGGAAATGAAATAGAAAAGTTAGATTATAAAAGAATTAATAAAACATGGGTTTTATCTCGTGGTGAAAAAAATATTAATGGTAAGCTTTATACATCATTTTATGTAAGTTTTAATTCTGATGATTCTATTATTGCTAAAACTGAATATGAATGTGATCAAAATGGACATCCAACAAATGAAATAAAATATGACTACAAAGATGGAGAGTTCATATTAAATGAAAAAATTGAACATAATTATGAAAATGGAATATATAAATATAGAATATATTATGATTATAAAAATGATGAATGGGTCCCATCAAGGAAAGTCGAAATTGGGTATGATGAATTATATAATCAAATTTATGAGGCACATTATAATTATGTAGGTGATGAATGGTTACCACAAATCATTTATAGGAGAGATAATGGTCATACTATTAGTTATTGTTATTATGATAATGGCGCAATAAGAGAAGAGGAATCTTATAATAATAAAAGAGTAAGATATAAATATATTTACAATGATGGTCGTTTATATGAAGAAAATTGGACTTATAATGATGAAGGTCGTGTTGTATCATGGCAAGAATCTCTTAATGATAAAATAACATCTAAGGGAACAACTGAATATATATATAATTCAGAAACAAATTCATATAGAACTAAAACAGAAACTCTATACACATATGATGAATTTGAACGATTAATAAAGTATGAATATAATGATTATTCTAATTCTACAAAAGAGAAAACAGAATATGAATATGCAGATAATTATTTAAAAGTTACTTATTCTAAGTTTATTAATGATTGGGTTGTTGTATGTGAAGAAAATTCAAATTTTGATTCAGTTAAAAATGAATATGTTTTAGATAATAAATATGAAAATGAATATGATGAAAAAGGTAGAATTATTAATTCTATTTATTATGAAGTTAAAGACTCTAATTTAGTAAAAATAAATGGCGAAGAGACTACATATGATGATAAACATGAAACAAAAGTAACTTATGGTTTTAACTTTATCGATGATACTACTATTGATACTTATAAAATCACATCTACTCTAAATTATCAGAATTATTCTTTTGAATATGATACTAAAGAAGAATATTTTTATGATAATAATGGTAATCCTTATGAAGAATATCAGTATGAATATTATTCTGGTAAATGGGAATTAACTGCCAAATATAAATATTATTTAGGCGAAAAGAAAGAAGAATTAAAGATTGATATCCATTGGAAAAAAGCTGAGACTACATATGATGATGACGGGAAAATTTTAACATGGGTACGTTCAATTTGGAAAAATGATTCATGGGCATTTGATCATAAGTATGAGTATATATATGAAGATGGTAATTGTATAGAATGGAATTCATATGATTATACAGATGGCCAATGGGTATTAAAGCCTTAGTTTATTTAAACCAAGATCTAGTTAAAGCTAGACTTGGTTTTTTTGTCCTATTTCTTGACATTTTTTTAAAAAAGTATATATCATTTAATTGGTGATGATTATGATAAAGTTAAATTTAAAATGTATCTATGACAAAGATGAAAGGCAATTTGATTTGCCAAATAAAGGATTATATATTTTTGGTAAAACTTCTAAAGCTTTTTCTTGGCAATTGGTTGATACCATTGGAGCGGTGAAGCCTTTAAAACAGGGAGAAATCATTTATAATGGTGTGGATTTATCAACATTATCTGAAGCTGAATTAGCTAACTATAGAAATAATATTAGTGTAGTATCTGATTCAGATGGATTTGAAAAGACAGTTAGAAAGACTTTATTGAGTCATTTGTTGCTTCAAAATAAAAGCTTAACAGATGAAGAAATGAAAGAAGTATTAGCTTCTGTTGGCCTAGATGTAAAATTAGATGAAGTAGTAGATAATCTAATATCAAGTAAAAAAGAATTATTATCTTTAGCATGTGCTTTAGCTAAGGACTCTAAGATTATATTAGTTGAGAGATTTAGTGTAAGTATAACTTCTGAATATAAAGAATTATTAGTATTATTGAGAAAATTCTCAGGTGATAGATTAATCGTTTTGACATCTGCTTTAGCCCAAGCTTTAGAACCTTATTGTGATGGTGTAATTACTGATGCAAATGTTATAGAGGAAAATACACCTAATGAATTTTTACCTAAGAAAGATAAACTAATTTTAAAACAACTATTTTCAGTAACTAGAAAGATTATTTCTAAGCAGTTATTCTGGGGTATCTTTATACCTATTATTTTTGCTTTAGGATTAATCTTCATTGCCATTCAAACCTCCTATGCATTTTATGATCCAGCTCCTGCAGTTTCTGCAGTAGCAAAAGAAAAAGGAAATACTACTGCAAGAATTAGGAAGCAATTTGAATATAGACAAACTAAGTATTATATAGATGGAGATCAAGAAATAGATTTGACAGGTACCACTATATATGGAAATGGTAAAACAATAAGAGACTCACAAGATATTAATACTGCGTATGATTTTTTATCTAAAGAGGATTTAAATCAATTAAATGATAATAATGTTTCACATAAGTATTATGGTTATCGAAATACTTCAATTATATTTGATGATTATACAAAGCTACCATATTATTCAAATGAGTTAAAAAAGATTGTAGAAGCTGATGCAGATTTTGTAAATGATTTATATGGAATGCTAGCAGGAAATTATCCTAGCGAAGTAAATGAAATACTTTTACCTTCTTATGTTGCAAATGGTATTCTTTATGGCTTAAGCCAAGAAGAAGGTAATTATGATTATTTGTTAGGAAAAGAATTAACTGCCACAGTTGGTAATAATGCTTCTACATTAAAAATATGTGGTGTATTTAAAAAAGATTTTGATACGGATAAATATGAAATATTAAAAGACCCTGACTTGGATACAAAATTTGTTTCTTCAACAAAAGAAGAAAAAGAAGCATACATTGAAATAGTAGTGGATTTTGTATTTGAAAATATTGATCTTCAAGCCTTTGTATCAAAAGGATTCTTTGATCAATATCCATATAAATTTAGTGCGAGTGGGGACAACTATGTAATGAAATCATTAGAAGAGCCTACTACTAGTATTTCAATGACAACTAGCTTTGCTCATGGATATTCTGGCTCATATAATCCAAATGCTTTTATTGCATTTGAAACAATTGATTTTTCAAACACAGATTATCATTTTTATGATTTAGATGGAAATGAGATTTCAAATCCTACATTAGAATATGCAGAATGCTATATACCTTTAGCTTGTAATGATGTTAAAGAAGATGATTTTAATGATTATATAAACTTCATTGATTATGATTATAGGGGCAATATTCCTTTAAAGCTTAAGGGGTATTATTCAAATCCATATGTATCTCTTTTAAATCCAGTTATTTTATCTAGTACTTTTGGAAATCGTAAAACATATGATATACATGCAGAATATATTACAAATTATGAAGAAACAAGAGAGCCTTATTGTGCAGGTGCTATTACAAAAACTGATTTTACTAGAGAACAAGTAAATGATTTATTACAAAAGGGTAATGGATATTCTTATTCTTTGGTTGACTATCAATGGGTTCAAAAAGCAATTACACAAGAGTATGATGCATTCTTAATTTGGGGTATCATCTTTATAGCTACTGCCTTATTATCATCTATTATTTATTGCTTTTCTATAATGCACTCTAATTTTGCAGTTTTCTTAAGAAGAAATGGTTTATCTAAATCAAATTTGATAAAGATAGTAACTGCTTCATTATCCATTGTGTTATTGTTATCCTTTGTATTATCAATAATAGGAACATATGTGGGTACCTCTATCTTAAATAATGCAGAAAACCTTAGATTTAAAGTGAATAATGTACCATTCGTTCACTTTGGTATTTTTGGATACTTAATTAATATAGGAATTGTAATTGGTGTATTTGCAATTGTTATGCCATTGATTTTAATAAAAAAGAATAAGATTGATATGCTATATTATAAGCATGAGGATTCTTCTTCACATAATTCAGATTCTCATAAAAATATGTATGTATCTGCATATGACATCAATCAAAGGCAAAAAGACAATATTTAAAAAGTGAAATGATAAAATGTTAGTAGACACTAAAAGAACATTAGTGTTTATTAACATTTTTCTTTTGTTCTTAATCTCTCTTTTATAAATCATATTTACATGTTAAAATATATAAAATGACTCGGTTTTACAATACTTATAAAGCAATAATAGGAGGATACTATGGCAAACATAACTACTGCATTAAAGAAGTGTATGCATTGTGGGTTTGAAAGTGAGTTTGATTTATATTTTGATGATGTTGAATATGGATTACCTGATTTGGATTTTAGACCAAGTCAAACTAAAAGACAGGAAATTGATTTTGGAATAGAAAGATGTCCTAAATGTAATTATGTAGCAAGGGATATTTCTATTAAAAGAGATATAGGTATAATTTTAGATAGTGAAGAATATCAAGAAATATTAAATTCTACATATCCATATTTAGTAAAAAGTTATTTATTAGAAGGATTAATACAAATAAAATTAGGAAATAATTTGGCTTCTGGTTTAGCTATATTAAATGCTTGTTGGGGATTAGATGATAATAATATTGATTGCATAGAAGAAAGAGAAAAGGCGGCCTCACTATTAAGAGGGGCCACTTTAGATGATAAGGGTAAAGTTATTTTAGTAGATGTTTATAGAAGGGCTGAATTATTTGATGAAGCTTTAGAATATATAGAAACACTAGATTTACCTTTAGAATATCAAAAGATTATAGATGTTGAAAAAACATTAATAGAGGAATATGATAGTGATTGTCATAGTATGTCTGAATTTAATACCTTAACTTTAAAAACAAATGATTTTGATTATGTAGATGGCGCTGATTCTATAGAGGTTTTAGAATCAAAATTATTTGGAGATGGTAGTGAGGCATTAATTATGCCATATGAAGGAGAAGTGGCATCTTTTGATTTGATTGCCACACTAGAAGTTCTTGTTGATGGTGTTAGTCGTTGGTTTAGTATTTTACACTGTGAAAAACAAAATGATGATGAGGCTTTTGTTTATGAGTTAAATATGAATGAAGATGGTACTTTATCATCAATTGAAGCTTGTGATTCAGAAGAAGTTATTAATCAAGTATTTGATGCTTATTATAAATTGGTAGAATAAAAAAGAAAGAAGTGATTTTTATGCCACATGTTGGTGGAGGAAGCTCTGGTGGAGGTGGAGGATTCCATTCAGGTGGGAGCCATTCTGGTTCTAGTACTTATGTCCCTAAAAGAGATATCTATGGAAATAATCATTCCAGATATTATATAAGACCTGGTTTTTATATAAATCATATTTATGTGCCATATTCTAGAGTGCATAGAGGATTTTATGCTATAAGAAGCTATTTGTTTATTTTTATTATGAGTTTAGTATTATTTGGAATTGCTATAGTAACTTGTTTTATTAACAAAACAGATGGTATGTTAGAAGATTATTCATTGAATAGATATAGTATCTTATATTCACAGGATAATAATTATGAATATAATTTGTTAATTGAAATAATTCCATATGATAATGAAATAGAATTAGATTACCTACCTATAGTTGGTGATAATGTATCAAAGGAAATTGATGAAATGTTTGGTAATCAACATACAGTATTTGGTGGTGCTTTATTTAATAAGTTAGAAACTAATGAAAATAAAACTAATAATTTATATACTTATTTGGCAGAAAGTTTAAATACTACATGTGATAATATTCATCAAAAGTATTATTTTGAAAATGAAAAAAACACAAAAATATATAATAATACAACATTTAATTTAGGCTCTGATATAGATTTAGTTTTAGCCATGGATAGATTCTTTGAAACTACTGGCTATAATATAATTATTGATGTTAATTATTTTAGTGATCCTTATCATCCAAACTATATTCTTGCGATATTCTTTGGGGCTATGGGTTTAATTATGTTAGGTATTAGTGTATTTCGATCTATCTTTGTAATACTTGCAGTAAAAAAGATAAACCAAGAAGATAAAAATGGTAATCTAGAGAAGTATTATGAGGGTGAAGAAAAATATGAAGATCATATTAAAAGGCATCCAATTGATGAACCATATACATATGATAAAAATGAATATGAAGAATTAAAGAAAGAATTTACTGTTGATAAATCACAGTATGATATTAATGAAGATGAATATAAATAATTAAAATATTCTCCTTTTTTGGAGAATTTTTTACTTTATTCATAAAAAATTTAATTTCCTGACTATTTAATAGACCAAAGTATAGGAGGAAATTAAAATGGAGAATATTTGTATGATATTAGTAGAGCCTTTTATTATTTAACAGTTTTACATTCAAGAAGTTATGATTATAAAGAAAAAGTATATCAAAAAAGACAATCAATAGTTATATGTTTATATGAGTATGATATACCAGGAGATGACTATATTCAAAAGATAGGTATGCATAATTATTCAACAAATGTTAATTATGATGACCTATTAGTATATGAGGTGTCTCTTGAAAAAATTCCTGAAAATAGTAAAATTGAAGTAGAAAGAGCGTTAAAACTATTATCTAGGAAAGATATTTCAGAATATCTAGATGATAAATCTTTGGTAATAAAGGAGGCTGCCTCTATGTTAAGTGAATATGATAAAAGTGAAAGGGCACAAATGTTAAGAGATGCTAGAGCCAAAGACGAATTAGAGAAGGCTACAATTAAGTTAGTAGCTAAAAAAGAAGGCATAGAAGAAGGCAAGACTTTAGGTAAAGAAGAAGGCAAAGAAGAAAACAAAAAGACTGTTGCCAAAACTCTTTATGAAATGGGTATGGATAAAGCTAATATAGCTAAGGCTATACATATAGATGTAAAGGATATTGATAAATACTTAGAATAAAGGAAAAGACCTCTTGTGAGGTCTTTGTTTATTTTATTTCCTTTAAAATGTTGTCTAAATCATATATTTTTGAGTGATCTATAAATTCTAGTTTTAAATCATCATCTTTATATCTTGGTAGAATATGAACATGGAAATGCATAACAGATTGTCCAGCTGCTTCATTACAGTTATTTAATATATTACAGCCTAAAGCATTTTCTTTTTCTGTAATTTTTAAGGCTAATTCTTTTGCCTTAGCCATAACTTTTAGATAAACATTATTGTCTATTTCAAATAGATTAGCATAATGTTTTTTAGGCATAACTAGGGTATGGCCCTTAGTTGCTTGTGATATATCTAGAATTGCTAATACATCATCATCCTCATATACTTTTTTAGATGGAATTTCACCATTTATTATTTTGCAAAAAATACACATAAGTAGCACCTCTCTTTTTAATAATTATAATATCATTATAATTTTGTTGCAATGTTTATGGAAGAAACTTTTAATATATGGTAAAATATTAAAACAAGGGTGAATCATATGGAAAGATTTAAATTTATTAGAAATGTCATAATTAAATATTTGCCCACTATCATTACATGCATTGGTTTTGTTATAGTATTAGTTGCTGCTGTAATATTAAATTCATCATATAATTCTAATATGAATAGTAACCTTTCTTACTATGAAGATGGATGGACTGTAATAATTTCTGGAAAGGAAAAAGAAGCAGTTTTTCCATTAGGATTTGATTATGATGTGAAAGAAGTAACAATTAAAAACAAATTGGGAATTGTTTCAGATACTGATTGTTTAATATTAGAATATCAATATCAAGATGTTGATGCTTATATTGATGGAGAATTGATTTATGATTTTAATAATCCAAAATCAGGTAATTTACATACTGTTTTAGGTACTAATATTTTATCTATTCCATTAAAGGCAGAATATAGTAATAAAACAATAGAGTTAATAATGACACCACTTAGAGATACTAAGGCTATGGCTATTAAGCATATGTATATAACTCCGCCTGGAGATTTCTTATATAGTATTTATCAGAACAATATTGTTCAATTGGTTATTGCGACATTCTTATTAGTTTTAGGAACTTTTTATTTAGTTATTTATATAACTTGTAAAGTAAAGAAGTTCCAATTTGAAACAATACCATCTGAATTTTTCTTTAGTTTCTTTACATTTTCATTCTTTATTGCTTTGTGGATAATA
>JAILGR010000097.1 GCA_024696565.1 Acholeplasmatales bacterium
CTTTTTTATGGACGGAATAATTCTTCTGGCTTTACATTGAAGTCTTGTTTTTCTGCATCAGTTAATTTAATAAAGCCTGGGAATGTAGTTTGGAATACATCTCCTTTTAATGTTAATGAAGCTTTAGCTCTTTCTTGATCAATAGATTTATAACCAACAGGAGCATATAAAGGTACAGCATCAAACTTCTTTGCGCCTTCAACAATCTTCATTCCAAATTCATCAGTCATTGTTACATAATTAGGGAATACACTTGGGTATACTACAACCATATATAATACTCCATCTCTTTTCATAACAATATTAGGGAAATCTCTTCTTGGAAATCCCTGTTCAATTTTAAAACCTTTTGGTAAAATTACCTTTTTCATTACATAATCAATTGCCATTGAATGTAATTCTTCTGGTTTAATAATATCTTTTTCCTCAATGTTTTTAGGAACTCCATCAGCCCAAACACTTTCAGGAATATTTTGATTAGGGTTGTTTTGCATAATAAATCCTCTTTTCTATACTAATTATTATAATACTACTATAAATTAAATGATGCAAAGTATTTTTCAATTTTTACTGGCTTATAGCTTTGTTTTAATGATCTTTGTTCTGAATCTCCCATCTCATCTTCAAAGCTAATGTACCTAGCTTTTAACATTGCTGTTCTTGCGAAGCACTGAACTAATTCTTCATAAGCTCCTTCTACACCTTTTAAAGATAGATTTATATGGATAGTGGCAACATTACCAACAATTGAGGCAATACTAAAACCATATACTTCTTTTTCATCTAGTAATATTACGCCAAATAAATCTAATTCATATAAATGATCCATACATTTTTTAATCATATTTAATTGCCTATAAAAGAAAGGAGTATTATATTTATCTTTATTTTCTTCATTCCATCTTGTCATGAATTCTAAAATAGTTGTAAAGTCTTCTTTCTTAATTGGCTTATATACAGCATTAGGATGCATTTTTTCAAAACGTTCACAAGCTTTTCTTTTATCCCTATATTCCTTACCCTTAAAGAAAGATAATTTATCAGATGAATAAATGTAAGTTGCAAAGTTTGGATTATCATATAATTTATCACCAAGCTTTTGGATTTGATTTACTCTTTGTTCATCTACTGGACCAATAATAAATTCAAAACCATTTTCTTTAGCATCTTGTTGCATATCCAAATAGGCCTTTTTTAAATCACCATTTCCAATTGGAGGATAGTAGCACATACCTACATCTGGCATCATAAAACGAATAAAACAGAAGTCTTGTCTAAATGATATTTCAGGTTTATAATAATCACTCCATACAAATAACCATATTGGATTATACTGACATAACCAATATTCTTCTTTCTCTATGTATCTTTTTAATTTCTTACAATCAAGGAATGCATATTTATGAAAGTTAATCATGATGCCACCTCCTTTCAAAAATCTCTTATTTTATATTATATCTAACTCGACATGTTTTTTCAATTAAGTTTATCAATTAATATACATATTAAATCATTTGTCTAAAAAATAGCTTTATTTTTCAACCATAATAAAAACCACTCTTAAGAGTGGTTTATTTTTAGGCTTTCGCGTTGTTAAATGTTGTATTGATTTGGTCAATATAACCTCTATCAAATGTAGCAAGGATTTCACCCTTTGTAGTATCAATTGGATAATACTTCTCGAATGATATACCAATTACAACATCATAGAAAGTCCAATATAATGTTGAATCATATGGATCACAACCAGAATTAACTTCTTCTTCAAATAATTCTTTATCATCTAAAGAGAAATCATAATCCTTTAATTCTACTAAAGCATTATATACATCAATTTGACATGCATCGTAATCTACATAATAAGTATTAGTATAACAAGGAGTATATTTCATATCATCTTCTAATGTATTAACATCAATTTCATTTCCATCTTCATCTAATTCCATAGATGTTTCATAAGATGTCATAAAATCAATAAATTTATATGCTAAATCAACATTAGAAGCATCTTTAGTAATTACTAGATTATCACAAAATGCGATAGTATCATCTGGGATAAAACAATCAAATCCAATTTCATAAGAATCATTCTCTCCTTCATATACTCTTTTTGATGAATCAGTAATATCTAAAATCATTTGCATTAAATTATCAACTGTTACATCACCAGCTAAATATGCATCCATGCATACATTAGCGGCATTTTCACAATAATAATATAGGAAGTCTCCTGTCCACATAAATCCAACATCAATGTTTCCAGCAACAATATCCTTTTTAATTGTATCTGTTCCCCAAGCATCATATGCCATAGTGTCAATTAATGTTTCCATACATGATAAATCATCACTATTTAAACCAATACCATATGGAGCATTTAATGGATTTGAATGCTCAAAATAACGGCTGGCTGCATAATATGCATGTTGATTTGAATCATACATTGCAACCTTTGTACCTGCAGGTAGAGCACTTCTATCGAATAATGATGCCCATTGATTAGGATTTTTAGTAACAGCTTCTTCTACACCTTCTTTAGTTGTAGAATACATAATACCCCATGTACCCCATAAATAAGGAACATAGTAATTCTTAATAGTGCCTTCAGTATAATCATCACCTAATTTTGCCTTTAGGTTTTGATCCATATCTTTAGCAATAGATTTTACACCCAATCTAACATTATCACTATCAGGATTATATCCAGACATAGTTAATTTTGAGAAGTCTATTTCTTGAATCATATCATTCATATACATCTTCTCAACCATATAATCAGATGGACAAACTACATCATAAACTGTAGTACCGCCTCTAACCTTTGAGTAGAAAATCTCATTAGAATCTCCTAAATCCATTAAAACTTGGCAATTATATTTTTCCTCAAATGCTTCAAGCATTGTCTCATCAATATATTCACCCCAGTTTAAGAATAATAAGGTAGGTTTTAAGCTACAAGATGCTAAAGATAAACCAGCTAATGTAGCTAATGTGGCAAAACTAATCTTTCTTCTTAGCATGTAATCTACCTCCTATAACATTATATAGAATAACTGCAGCAACCATTATTAATGTAACTGTAGTAGAGAAAGCATATACACCAGGATATAATGATTTTTTACCAATTGATGTATAAATCCAAATTGATAATGTATTATAACCATTACCTGTAGTAAAGTAACCAACAACGAAATCCTCAAAGCTTATTGTAAATGCTAATACTAAGCCTGAGAAAATACCACCCTTAATTGCAGGGATAATAACTTGTAATACTGATCTAAATGGCTTAACACCTAAATCCATAGAGGCATCAAGCATATTTGGATCAATTTCTTTCATCTTTGGATGAACTGATAAAATAATATATGGCAATATAAAATATACATGCGCAATTAAAATAGTCCAGAAACCAAAGATATGCTTATTGAATATTAAGAATATTGAGAAAATAAGCATTAAAGAAATACCTGTAACAATATCAGCATTTAATAATGGGATATTGTTTAATAATAACAATCTATTCTTAACTTTTGGAGGTAAATAGTATGCACCTACTGCAACTAAAGTACCAACAACTGTAGCAATTAATGTTGCTATAATACTTGTTAAGAATGTATTCATGATTGAAGAGTTTAATGAACTCTTACCAAACATCTTACCATAGTTTGCAAAAGTAAATGATGCAAATTCAGTAGTTGAATCAGATGAATTAAATGACTGAATTGCAATAATAATTACAGAAAAATAAATCATGAAGATGGAAAAAGCTAATAAAATATATTTAACTATCTTCCAAGTAGTTTTCCAAAATTTATGAGGCTTATATCCATAATCTTCTTCTTTTGCATATTCATATTTACTAGGATCGTATACTTTATTTTCCATTATAGTAAAGTCGCTCCTTCCTTATCAGTCTTGTTTACAACTAAAATTGCACCCAAAATAATAACTAATAGGACAACAGCTAATACTGATCCTTGATTATAACTCATGTTTTGGAAGCTTTGTTCAATGATATTACCTATTAATAAGATATTACCATCACCTAAAATCTTTGGAATTGCGAATCCTGATAAACATGGTAATAATACCATAATAGATCCTGATACAATACCTTTACTAGATAATGGGAAGATTACTTTCCAGAACTTCTTAAAATCAGTCATACCTAAATCTAGGGCTGCTTCATGAAGTAATGGATCAATCTTTTCTAATGATGTATAAATAGGCATTACCATAAATGGTAAGTATGTAAATACCATACCTAGTAATACAGCTAAATCAGTACCAATAATATTAGCTCCTTCTTCAAGATTAAAAATATCTTGTAAGATATTATTTGGCTTAAATACAGAAGCTAAGGCATTAATACGAAGTAATATATTAGTCCAGCTTGGTAATATTAATAATACTAAAATCATATATTTATTCTTTAGCTTTGATTGATATAAGCAATATGCAACCAAATAACCAAAGAAAATACAAATTGCTGTAGTTATAATGGAAAACTTTAAAGAATTCCAGAAAGCTATAATTGTAGATTTTTCAGTTAGAATCTTGAAGTTAGTAATGCTTGCAGTCATACCATCGAAACGAATTCCTTCTGTATCTACAAACATAAGGAACACCATAACAATCATCGGAGCTAGGGCAAATATGTATAACCAATACATATATGGTCTAGCCATATGCTCTAGACGGTGTGAAACGCGATGGGGTGCAGCCTTTTTTAATTGGGCCTTTTGCATACTATACCTCTTTAGATAAGTCTTTTCTTCTCTCTGCATCAAGAACTTCAACTAATTTCTTTGGAGAGCCATCAACTTTCATTAAACAAATTTCATAAGGGTCAACTGTAAGGCCAACAATTTCGCCCTCTTTAATATCTTCATATGTATGTACTACATATTCAACACCTTCAACATCAACACAAAGTTCAAAATGAACACCCTTGAAAATTGAAGATGTAACACTACCTGTAATCTTAGCCTTGCTCATAGGAACAACATCCCAGTCTTCAGGACGAATGACAACATCTACAGGTTCATTTTCATCGAATTCATAGCCAACAACATCAAATACTTGATTTAAGAATTTAACCTTGTTCTTACCTAAATATACACCATTAATGATATTTGATTCACCAATGAAGTTAGCTACATAACGGTTAACTGGTTCATTATAAATATCTTTTGGTGTACCAAGTTGTTGAATAACACCATCTTTCATAACAACAATACGATCTGACATAACCATAGCTTCTTCTTGATCATGTGTTACGAAAATAAATGTGATACCTAGATTTCTTTGCATTTCTTTTAATTCATATTGCATATTTTGACGTAATTTTAAATCTAGGGCTGATAATGGTTCATCTAATAATAAAATTTGAGGTTTTAAAATAATTGCACGTGCAATCGCAACTCTTTGCATTTGTCCACCGGATAGCTTATCAATAGGTCTATCTTCAAAACCAGATAGATTAACCATCTCTAAAGCGGCTAAAACGGATTCCTTTACACAAAGTTTTAGATAACGAGTAATATCAAAATAGGAAACCTTATTAGCCTTTTCTTCAGGAACTCCTCTTCTGATTTTGTCTTCTATGCATCCTTGATATACTTTTTCTTTTCCACCATAGAATTCAATCATGAATTTTCTACCACGGTTTTTAATACCAAAAGCTACATTCTCAAATACATTTAAATGAGGGAATAATGCATAGCGTTGGAAAACTGTATTAATAGGTCTCGCATACGCAGGTAACTTATTAATAATTTTTCCGTTTACAATGATTTCTCCGGATGTTGGATATTCGAATCCTCCAATCATACGAAGTGTAGTTGTTTTACCGCATCCAGAAGGACCAAGTAAAGTAACAAACTCGTTTTCGTAGATGTCTAAGTTAATTCCATCTACAACACAATAATCACCGTAATACTTTACGATATTGTGTAATTCGATAATGGGCTTTGCCAACTCTGTTTACCGAACGAAAGATCTAAATCTTTCTAAATCCTTTCCAAAATATTTTTCAAATCATAATCTTTAGTCAAAATATTTTCAATTTTGCTAGATTATATTTTAAACATAAATTTCAAATAATCAATAATAAATATTAAATTTGTATTCCTTTGGAAACGCTTTATAAATAATATCTTTAAAATTAAAAAAAGGAAGAATAAAATTTCTTCCTCTTAATCTAATATTTTATATAAGAAATAAGGTACTTGTTCTAACCAGCTTGGCCAATCATGTGGTTTATCATAACCCCAATAATCAACAAATACTGGAATACCTAATCTCTTAAATTGGAAATCTAATTCTTTAGTATCCTTTAAGCATTCATCTTCATAAAAGCCTTGACCTACACAAATAAAGATTCTAGCTTTTTTATATAATGCTACATAAGGATGATTATGTTTCATCTTAGTTAAAGAATCTAGTGGTGAATTTAAGAAAGATAATTCATCTGCATAATCTTTAATATAAAAACCACTATGATAAATACCTGATAAAGCTAATACAGAGTTAAATACATCAGGACGTCTAATTACAAAGTTTAAAGCATGCATCGCACCAAGGGCAATTCCAAATGTCATAATTCCATTAGAAGAATCACTACCATTTACTTCATAAACAAAAGGAACTACCTCATCTAAAATATAATTAAAATAAGCTTCTTGGTTTTTCATTCTATCTATGGCTAATAAATCTTTACTTAACCATGACATATCATCTTTAGAATCAACACAAAATACTTGTATCTTTCCATTTTCAATATACCATTTCATAGATTCTATAATTCCTCTATTTTCATAATCATAAAATCTACCACATTCAGTAGGGAATGCTATACAAGGTTTACCAGAATGACCAAAGACCTTTATTTCCATAAATCTTTTTAGGGTGTTGCTGTATTCTCTGTAATATTCGACTTTCATATTTATTCCTCCTTATGCTTTTTCTCGCCTAAGATTGTTACAGTCATATTAGGTTCTACTGAAGATGTAATAAATACATTAGAACCTAAAGTAGTATTTTCACCAATGATTGTATCTCCACCAAAAATAGATGCACCAGAATAAATAGTGACATTATCCCTAATAGTAGGATGTCTCTTAGAACCTTTTAATTCTTGTCCTTTTCTTAAGGATAGGGCACCAAGAGTAACTCCTTGATATAATTTTACATGCTTACCAATTTCACAAGTTTCGCCAATAACAATACCAGTACCATGGTCAATAAAGAAATATGAATCAATCTTAGCACCAGGGTGAATATCAATACCAGTAATTGAATGGGCATATTCTGTTAAAGCTCTTGGTAAAATAGGTACTTCATGCATATATAATACATGGGCAATACGATATGTAAATATGGCTTTAAAGCCTGGATAAGTTAATATAATTTCTGAATCTGACTTAGCAGCTGGATCGCCATCAAAAATTGCTCTTAAATCTGTTTTTAATAATTCATCTACCAAAGGAATCTCAGAAAAGAAACAATCAATCTCTTGACCACATTTTAATGATTTTTTATTAATTCTTTCTACTGCTCTTAATAATTTATGTAAATAGTAGCGAATTGCATCTACCTTTTCATCTAAATAATCTGATAGGATATTAACATGTTCAACATATCCTGGAAATAATAAGCCTTTCATATTATCTAAAAAGCCTACTACATCCTTTTCTTCTAAAGCATCATCTGCAAGGTTAAGATTTCTTTTTGAATCTAACCATTCATTAAATTTCAAGCTCATAAGAACCCCTCCATTTTCCTTTATTATAAACTTTTTTAAAGTTATTTTAAATAACTAAATTATTCATCTTCACTTTTTATTTTAATTTGGTATAATATCACTTGCGAAAAGAGGGGTCTTTATGAAATTTAATAAGAAAAAAATATTAGACTTTGCATTTAGAATACTAGTCGTAATTGTTATGAATACACTAATTGCCTTTGTAACTGTATGGTTCTTAGAGCCTGCAAAGCTATATTCTGGTGGGGCAATTGGTTTAGCTCAGCTAATAAAAAGATTAATTGAATTCTCAGGAACTGAAACCATAAATTTAGGTTGGTTCATCTTCTTTGTTAATATCCCAATAACTATTGTAGGTATAAAATTTGTTTCCCTTAAATTTACAATCCTATCAATAATAGCTGTAATAGTCCAAACTGTAGTTACATTAATATTGCCTGAATCACCATTTATAGAAGAATCACTTAATGGTTCATCTATTATTCATGAAATGTATGGATTTGTCTTAACACTTGCCATAATTGGTGGTGTATTAGGTGGTATAGCAACAGGAGTCGCATTAAGACTTGGTACTTCTACTGGTGGTTTTGATGTCTTAGGACAAGCTTTAGCATTAAAGAAAAATATCTCCATTGGATTATTTACAATGATTTTAAATGTATTAATTGCCATTTTTGGTGGAGCTATTTTACAAGGTTCTTGGATTATTTGTTTATTCACAATTATTCGTATGGTATTAAATAGTTTAGTTATAGATAGAATTCATACATCATATAATTATATTGCTATTAGAATTTTCTCACCTCAAGGCTTAGAAATATCAAAAGCTATTATGGAAGAAATGTCTAGAGGATGTACTATTGAAAAAGTTATAGGTGCTCACTCAGGTTTAGATTCTATTGAAGTATATTCTGTTGTATCACGATATGAGCTTGAAAAAGCTTATCATATTATTAATAGATTTGATAAGGAGGCCTTTGTTACAGTATCCCCTGTAAAAGCCGTTAAAGGTAAATTTATAAAGCATACTATGGTATAGTTCAGCAATTGCTGAACTTTTTTTTATTCTTTTAATCACTTTTATTAATTTTATTGTATAATCATTTTTGAGGTATAAATTTATGAAAACAATTCTACCAGAATTAATCACAAATGAAGTAAAAAGACTTTGTATAGAAGCTGCAACTATTATTGATGATGAAGTATTAAATTGCCTAGAGGAAAACAAGAATAAGGAATGTGGGCTTGCTAAAACCATTTTAGAACAGATAATCGAAAATGATAATTTAGCCAAAAAAGAAAATATTCCAATGTGCCAAGATACTGGTATAACTATAGTTTTTGTTGAAATAGGTAATCAAGTATTTATTGATGGTGATATATATGAAGCTATCAATAAAGGAGTATCTTTAGGTTATACCGAAGGATATTTAAGAAAGAGTGTTGTAAAATCACCACTTAATAGAATAAATACTAAAGATAATACTCCTGCTATTGTTCATATTAAACATACTATGGGCGATAAGTTAAAAATAACTGTTTGTCCTAAAGGTGCAGGCTCTGAAAACATGAGTAAGGTTTTAATGCTAAACCCAGCTGATGGTAAAGAAGGCATTAAAAAATTCGTTCTAGATACAATTAAAAGTGCTGGTGGTAGACCTTGTCCTCCATTAATTGTTGGGGTTGGTATAGGTGGCGATATTGAAAAATGTGCACTTATAGCTAAAGAATCATTACTTAGAGATATAAATGATTCATCAGTAGATCCTGATGCAAAATTATTAGAAGATGAATTATATGAAGAAATAAATAAATTAAACGTTGGTCCTATGGGACTTAAAGGAAAAACTACAGCCCTAGCTGTAAAAGTAAATCTATATCCATGCCACATTGCATCATTACCAGTTTGTGTAAATATTCAATGTCACGCATCTAGACATAAGGTGGTGATTTTATGATAATCAAATGGCCAAATGATAAAGATAAATTAAAAGATTTAAGAGCTGGCGATGTAGTTGAATTTGAAGGAACTATATATACAGCTAGAGATGCTGCCCATATGAGAATAAAAAAGATGTTAGAAAATAATGAAGAACTTCCTGTTTGTTTTGAAGATGCCTTCATTTATTATGCTGGTCCTACTCCAACAAAACCAGGTTGTGTAGTTGGTTCTATTGGTCCTACTACTTCTAGCCGTATGGATAGCTTTGCTTCGATGATGAAAGATTTAAATGTCAAAGCTACTATTGGTAAAGGTCCAAGAAGTAATGAATGTACAAAGTACTATATAGATAATAAAATTCTTTATTTTATCACTACTGGTGGTTGTGGGGCATTATTATCTAAGGCAGTTAAAAAAGCTAAAGAAATCGCCTTTTTTGACCTCGGTCCTGAATCTATAAAGGAACTTGAGGTAAAAGGATTTAAAATGATTTTAGCCATAGATTATTATGGCAATAATATATTTGAGGGATAAGATTATGGATTTAAAGGAAAGAGCACTTAAGCTTCATGAAGAAAATCATGGAAAGCTTGAAATGAAATCAAAAATTAAAATTGAAAACCAAGAAGATTTATCATTAGCATATACTCCTGGTGTTGCATACCCTTGTAAAGAAATTGAGCATGATATTAGCTTAGCATATAAATATACTGCCAAATCTAATATGGTTGCTGTAATAACTGATGGTTCTGCTGTATTAGGTTTAGGTAATATAGGCCCTTATGCAGCAATACCTGTAATGGAAGGTAAATCAATATTATTAAAAGAATTAGCTAATGTTGATTCATTCCCTATTTGCTTAAAAACGCAAGATGTTGAAGAAATTATTAAAACTATAAAATATTTAGAACCAACACTTGGTGCCATTAACCTAGAAGATATATCAGCACCAAGATGTGTTGAAATTGAAAGAAGATTAATTAAAGAAATGGATATACCTGTTTTCCACGATGATCAACATGGTACTTCTATTATTGTTGCAGCAGCATTCTTAAATATTGAAAGATTAACTAAAAAGCCACTAACTGAAATGACTGTTGTTCTATCAGGTACTGGTGCGGCTGGTTCAATGGTTGCAAGAATGCTTAAGAAAATAGGTGTTGGTAAAATATATGCTTATAACATCAATGGTGTAGTTGATAAAGCTAAATATGATTCTTATGATTTCTTAATTAAAGAATTAATTGATGATGGTATCTTTGATACTCCTAAAAAGCACGATAATACTTTAAAATCTATAATGGTTAATGCTAATGCCTTTGTTGGTGTTTCTGCCCCTAATCTTGTAACTAAAGAAATGGTAAAATCAATGGCTAATAATCCTATTGTATTTGCCATGGCAAATCCAACACCAGAAATATCTTATACTGATGCTAAAGAAGCTGGAGCATATATAGTAGGTTCTGGTAGATCTGATTATCCAAATCAAATTAATAATGTCTTAGCTTTCCCAGGTATCTTTAGAGGTGCCTTAGATGTAAGAGCTAAAAAGATTAATGAAGAAATGAAAATTGCCGCTGCTTTTGCTATTTCATCTATTATTAAAGATGAAGAATTAAATCCAGATTATATTGTACCAGGAGCATTTGATAAAAGAGTTGTTCCTGCAGTAGCAAAAGCTGTTGCCAATGCAGCAATAAAAACGAATGTTGCTACTAAATAAAACAAAAAGAACTATCCACGGATAGTTCTATTTTTTTATTTTAATCTTGGTGCGCCACAATATGGACAAGTTGTAACATCATCTTTAATCGTTTTACCACAATAAATGCAATAGCTGATATTCTTCTTTTTATCTAAATTCTCTTTCATTTCTTTTTCTAATCTTTCATATTCTTGTCTATTATATATTTCTACATCAGCTTCATTTATTTTTCCATCGCCATTTAAATCACCTATATGTCTAATAGAAACTAAATATTTCTTTCTAGAAACAAATCCAGCTACTACAAGTAATGAACCACTAATCCATAAAATAAAACTCCATACTACATGAGCTTTATCTTCTTCAAATGAATACTTGGAAGGATTAGTTTTATTAACATAAAGATAATAAACCTCACCTACTTTAATATCAAATACTCTTTCACCATCAACATAAGCAGGATCATCATCTCCATGACCAATATAAGTTATACCACCATATTCATATGTAAAATCATATACCTCATAGTATTCCCCGTATTCAGTTTTCCAATCTGCCTTAATAACTTTGGCCTCAACCTTAGCTTGGGCTAAGAAAATAAATAATATTAAGCCTAAAGCAATTAAACAAAAACCAAATACACGTAAAGCTATAGTTGATATACGATTACTTTTTGGTTGTCTTGAAACTACAACTAATTGATTATATGCTTCTGTTTTATTGTTTAAACTAGAAGTTGCATCTGAGGCAAAAGAAGGTTCTTTTTGGGCTTCTTGTTGTAATTTCTTTTTATAAATAACAAAATCTTCCCAATCAATTTTACCATCTTTATTATAATCAATTAATTGTTGTACTTCCTTCTTTTCCTGTTTGACTTTTAAGCATTCAGAAACAATCATAAATATTCCTAATCCACCAATTATAAACATAATAAGTAAACCAGCAGGAACTGATGCATTAAAGCAAAAAACAATACCAAATATGAATGCAGCTAAAAATATTACTACGCCAGCTAATATGGCAAAAGGATTTGCTCCCATTGATGAACTTGAATGACCACAATATCCATGGTAATGATACCCACTATGATAGTGTGAATAGCTACTGTGATGATATCCACCACCGCCACCTGAACTATGGCCACCTCCACTATAGCTATGACCGCCACCTGAACTATGGCCGCCACCTCCGCCGGAACTATGTCCTCCATGAAAACCGCCCATTTTAATAATCCTCCTCTACTTTGTTCTTGGTGCTCCGCATTGTTCACAGAAAATAGCATCTTTAGGATACTTAGCACCACAATATTGACAATAATTTAATCTTTCGATTCTTTCTTTTTCTAATCTTTCCTTTTCTTTTTCTTGTTTTTGGAATTCTACTAAATCTTCTTCATCAATTTTTCCATCATTATTTAAATCACCAATAGCTTTTATTCTTCTTAAAAAACTAATTCTATACCCAATTCCAAATGCCAATAGGAATACGCCTATAACCCCAGCAAATGTTAATAAAACTAAATATGAATTGCTTTTTGTTAAATGGTAATTAGATGGCTGTATTTTTGAAACATATAATTCAAATGTATCATATGGTTTATAATTAGTTTCACTTGCGCTATAGTATTCATATCCAAAATATTCCGTACCATTATAAACATACTTAAATTCAACTAATTGCTTCATTACACCATTTTTTGATACATATTCTATTTCAGAAACTCTAGCTTCTACAGGTTCTGGTGTAGTCAGTGGTATAAAAATAACCGATGCAGCAATTAATAATATACCAACTACATATAAGATTAGTGTAGTTATACGATTAGTTCTTCTTTTCCCTTCACTAGAAAAAAAGTTCTTTTCTTCTTTATTAATTTGATTATCCACAATTATCACCTCAT
>JAILGR010000185.1 GCA_024696565.1 Acholeplasmatales bacterium
GTAATACAAAAACCTAACTATATTAAGTTCATCTTCTTTTTTTATACGAATATTATAAACCTTGTTATTGTCATAAAAATCATAAGACATAAAATATTTTTCTTTATTTTTTCTTATTGAATCTTCTATTTTTTGTTGTAGATTATTGTCTTCAATAAAGATTGAATAATTATAAAAATCTCTAGCCAACGAGCGACAATAAAATAAGCTATTTTCTATTAAATCCAAACAAACATTTACTATTCTATCAAATAATAATTTATCGTTATATATTATAGGTATAATGCCTATAAATCTGAATTTTGTATCAAAAGAAAATTTATTAGAATAGTTTAAGCATTCATCATATTCACTACTAAATCTTTCACTTTCTTTATCCCTAATTAAATAACGAAATAAATAAACACCTCTATCCCAAGGATCAGTCCATATCTGACTAAATAACAAATATTCATCATAATTCAATTTTTCATATATTGATACTATTTTATCGAAATAGTCATTGATTTGATATCTACTAATCATATCTAGCGCAATACTAAACTTTCTACATATATTGCTACTATTTTCTTCTCTTAAGCTTAAATCCATTTGATTATTCTTGACCATAATGTCTAGTATTTCTTCAAATAAATCTTCAATTCTTTCTTTTACCCATTTAATAACTAATTCATCAGGAACATTATAGTTTTCCCATTCTTGCCTTTCTTCAGCATTAAAGTGTGAAAAACTATAGTAATTTCGTTTTAATAATTCTTTTGCTAATTCATATTTATCTTTTCCCATAATTGTTTTCCTTTTTTATATCTCAAATTATAAAAGATTAGTGATACAAAAACAAGATTATTGTATAAAAAACGGCCATTAGCCGCTTTATTTTTCTAAATATTCAATTACATTTTTAACATCATCATGGATAGCAATATTTGCATAGGAGTCATACTGAGTATGGCTCTTATTTAATAATACTAAATTATTACCCCTAAAATATCTAACAAATGAAGCGGCAGGATATACTGTAAGTGATGTACCAACTACAATTAGGGTATCAGCATTCATTATAGCATCTATTGCCCCTTCAATTGTTTTTTCATCTAATCCTTCTTCATATAAAACTACATCAGGTTTAATAATGCCACCACAACTACATTTAGGAATATCAAAAGCTTTATTATATATATCATTTAATGAATAAAACTTATGGCATTTCATACAATAATTTCTCATTATTGATCCATGTAATTCATATACTTTTTTTGACCCAGCCATTTGATGTAGGTTATCAATATTTTGAGTAACTACTGCTAAAACCTTACCTTCTTTTTCTAATTTTGCAAAATATTTATGTGCCAAATTAGGTTTAGCATCTAAATATACCATCTTTGAAAAATAGAATTCATAAAAATATTTAGTATTTTCCATAAAAAAGGAATGACTAATTATTTCTTCTGGTGGCACTTGTATTTTTGTTTTTTGATTATACAAGCCATCAGCTGATCTAAAGTCTGGAATACCTGAATTAGTAGATAGCCCAGCTCCTGAAAAAACAACTATTTTTTTACTGTTATTAATTACTTCTTTTAATTTTTCTAAATCGTTCATAATTATCACCTTTCTATAATTATAACATAAAAAAAGGACGAATTAACGTCCTTTTACATATTTTTTACTGCATCAGTAATAACTTTAATAGCTTCAGAAGCAGTTACTTCAACCTTTTCTAATGTTTGTCTATTCTTTAGTTCAACAATACCTTCAGCTGCTCTTTTACCAACAATAATTTGATAAGGAATACCAATTAATTCCCAATCCTTAGCCTTAAAGCCTAAGCCTTGGTTTCTATCATCTAGAATAACCTCAACACCATTTTGTTTTAGTTCTTCATAAATCTTATCTGATAATTGTTGTTGATCTTCTACTGTATATTTAACAGGTAATACAGCTGCATGATATGGGGCAACGTTAATTGGCCACTTAATACCAAATTCATCATGATATTGTTCAACAATAGATTGGAATGTTCTTGTAACACCAATGCCGTAGCATCCCATTACATAAGGAACATTTTCACCCTTCTCATTTACATATGTAGCCTTCATAGCACTTGAATACTTTGTTTGTA
>JAILGR010000110.1 GCA_024696565.1 Acholeplasmatales bacterium
AATCAACACTATTAAAACTAATAATGGGTTATGAAAAACCTATTGATGGAAAAATTATTATTTCTGGTGGTATTAAGATTAATTATTTAGAACAAGATCCTAAATTTCCTAAAGATAAGTCATTATTAGATATAGTATTAGAAGGTAATAAGGAAGAAGCTTTAGAATATGAAGCTAAGAGTATATTATCTAAAATGGGCTTTAAGGATTATTCTATATTTGTTAAAAATTTCTCTGGTGGTCAATTAAAAAGATTAGCTTTAGCTAGAGCTTTAGTATGTCCTTGTGATTTTTTAATATTAGATGAACCAACAAACCATTTAGATAATTCATTAATTATTTGGTTAGAAAAGTATTTAATTAAGTTTAAAAAAGGCTTATTAATGGTTACTCATGATAGATATTTCTTGCAAAGAGTTTGTAATAAAATGATGGAATTGGATTTTGGTAAGATTTATTTATATGATGCAAATTACGATTCATTTTTAGAACTAAAGGCCCAAAGATTATTAAATGAAGAAAAAGAAAAGACTCATTTAAAGAAAATCTTAAAACAAGAACAAAACTGGGCAACACGTGGTGTAGAAGCTAGAAGAACTAAAAATAAGGCTAGACTTGAAAGATTTAATGAAATGTCTAAAATAGAATTTAATGAAAAGAAAGATATGGAATTTTCAAGTTTAAATACTAGACTTGGTAAAAAGTTAATCGAGATTAAAAACGCAAGTAAAGCCTTTGGTGATAAAATATTATTTAGTGATTTTTCTTTTGATTTAGCTAAAGAAGATATTATTGGTATTGTTGGTGATAATGGGGCTGGTAAAACCACATTATTTAGAATATTAATGGGAGAAGAATCCTTAGATAGTGGTGAGTTAATTAAAGGTGTTACATTAAAAATTGGTTATTTTAGTCAACATTTAGATTTAATTAATCCTGAAGTTACAGTCATTGATTATATTAAAGAAGAAGCTTCTATCATTGAAACATTAGATGGTACTATTGATGCTTCTAGTTTATTAGATAGATTCTTATTTACTAAAGAATTACAATATTCTAAAGTAAAGATGTTATCTGGTGGAGAAAAAAGGAGATTACAATTAGTTAGAGTGTTAGCTAAAAATCCTAATATTCTATTCTTTGATGAACCAACTAATGACCTAGATTTATATACATTAAGTATTTTAGAAGATTATTTAATGAGTTTTAATGGCCCTGTATTAGTTGTATCTCATGATAGATATTTCTTAGATAAGATTTGTAATAAGTTATTAATCTTTAAAGATGGTTATATTATTGAATCTTTGAAATCTTTTAGTGAATACCTAGATGAAGATACTATCATGGAAAAAGAAGCTAAAATAGCCCCAAAAAGAAACCAAAATAGGCTTCCAGCTTCTATTAGAAATGAAATAGATAAGATAGAATTAAGAATTAAAGAATTAGAAGGCTTAATTTCTAATATTGATTTAGAATTAAAAGGCATTTCTACTGATTATAAAAAACTTATGGAATTAGAAAATGATAAAAAATCATATGAAGAAGAATATGATAATATAATGAATCGTTATTTTGAATTATTAGAAATAAGAGAAAGTTATAAAGTATAAATATATCACATTCTGACATATTATTTTTATTGACAAAGTGCATATTTTTTATATAATAATAGTGATATTGTAATGTTTACTTGACATAGGAGGATATATTTATGCCTAAAGTAGCAATTATAACTGATAGTAATAGTGGTATTACACAACAAGAAGCAAAGTCACTTGGAATTAGAGTAATTCCTATGCCATTTATGATTGATGGTGAAGAATATTTAGAAGATATAACACTAACTCAAGAACAATTTTATGAAAAGCTTGTTGGTGAAGCTAATGTTTGTACATCACAACCATCTATTGGATTTGTAAATTCTGTTTGGGAAGAAGAATTACAAGAGGCTGATGAAGTTGTATACATCCCTATGTCCTCAGGTTTATCAAATTCTTGTCAAAGTGCATTAGTATCAGCTGAGGCAATGTATGAAGGTAAGGTTTATGTTGTAAATAATCAACGTATTTCTGTTACTCAAAGACAATCTACCTTAGATGCTAAAAAATTAGCAGATAAAGGATATTCTGGAAAAGAAATTAAAGAGATATTAGAAAGAGATAAATTCAATTCTGATATTTATATTATGTTAGATACATTATATTACCTAAAGAAGGGCGGACGTATTACACCTGCCGCAGCTGCTTTAGGTGGTTTATTAAAGCTTAAACCTATATTGACTATTAAAGGTGAAAAGTTAGATAAATTTAGAATGAGAAATCGTGATGTTGAAGCTGCAAAAGAGATTATGATGAATGCTTGTATTCAAACTATTGAAGGACCATTAAAAGAATTAGATGGTAAGACAGATAATGTTTATTTAGAGGTTGCTTATAGTGGTGTTGATAAAACTCAAGCAATAGATTTTGCTAAAAAGATTGAAGAAAGATTTGGTAGAGAAGTATATATTGCACCTTTATCATTATCTGTATCTTGTCATATTGGTACAGGAGCATTAGCTATGGCTGTTACAAAAGCGACAAAGGAATTAGAGGATTAAATCCTCTATTTTTCTTTTAGTTTTACAATAATTAGAAATTATAGTATAATTATTAGAAATCGAGGTGTTTGTATGAAGACTAAACGCATACATCCCTATATTATAATTATCTTAAGCTTTTTAAGTATAATTATTTTTGGAACGATTGCTCTTATAATGCCTTTTACAATGAAAAATATGCAAACTATGGGTTTTACTAAGGCGTTATTTATGGCAACATCTGCTGTTTGTGTAACCGGACTTTCGGTTGTTAATTTAGGGGCAGATTTTACTATCTATGGTAAGATTGTAATGATAATACTTATGGAAATAGGTGGTTTATCAATTATTACAATTGCGGTATTCTTTTTTACTATGATAGGTGCTAAAATTGGTGTTTCTAATCGTTTCTTACTTAGGGAATCTTTAAATCAAAATTCAGCTTCCGGATTAATTACATTAGTTAGGAAGATTGTTATTATATCTTTTACTATTCAATTGGTTTGTGCCATGATAAATACTTTTGAATTTGTTAAGTATTATGATGGATGGTTTGAAGCCTTTAGTGTATCAATATTCCATAGTGCAGCATCATTTAATAATGCTGGTTTCGATATCTTTGGTAGTGATTCAATGATTCCATACAAAGATAATATCTTAATTAATTCAACAACAATGCTTATGATAGTATTAGGATCTATGGGCTTTGTTGTAATGGATGATGTATTTAAAAAGAGGTTTCGTTGGAGTAGATTTAATCTACATACAAAAATAACTATTATTACAACTATTGTTTTAATCTTTGGTGGTGCTTTAATTATAAAGGTTACCATTTTAGATCCTGAATTTAGTTGGATGCAGGCTTTCTTTGAATCAATTACTTGTAGAACAGCAGGCTTTACAACTTATGATTTGGCTAAGCTAAAGGAATATCCTGCAGCTTATATTATATTTGTTTGTTTAATGCTTGTTGGAGCGTCACCTTGTTCAACTGGTGGTGGTATTAAAACTACTACATTTGCTGTAATGATTATAGCAATAGTTTATTTTGGTCGTGGTAAACAAGCTAGAGCATTTAAAAGAAAAATTTCTAAAGATCAAATATTTAAAGCATTTGTTTTATTACAAATTGCTATATTAATTGTTATTATAGGTTCGTTCTTGGTTTCATTATTCCAACCAAATATGACAGATTCTGATGGTAATGTAATAGGATTTGAAAAAATATTCTTTGAGGTAGTAAGTGCATTCTCAACTACTGGTCTATCAATGGGTATTACAGGATATTTAAATCCAGCCAACCGTATATTATTATGCTTTATAATGTTCTTTGGTCGTTTAGGCCCATTAACTATTATTGGTGTATTAAATAAGAATTGGATGGGTTATTCTAATGAAAGAATAAATTATATAGAGGAGAACGTGATTATAGGATGAGAGTAAAAGAGATTAAAAAATCATAATATTCTTAGTGTTGATACTACAAGCTTATATGCACTTAAGCAATTAGATTTAAAACAAATCGACCACGCTATAGTTGCTATTGGTAACAATC
>JAILGR010000030.1 GCA_024696565.1 Acholeplasmatales bacterium
TAATAAATAATTCTTCATCACTTTTCTTTAATCTATCTTTTTCTTTTTTTGATAAAGGAACAGGATCATAGGCATATTTATGAAATGGATTACACCTGATTAATCTCCATAATGTTAAAAAGCTTGCTTTAAAGAAATTAAACTTTTGATAGCATTCTAATGCATAATGGCTACATGTAGGATAAAACCTACATTTTGGAGGTCTACCATTATTGTTATTTTGATATGATTCAATTAATTGAACTATAAATTGATTTTTCATAAAGCCTCCTTCATATTTATTATATATGAATTTTTATATTTAGACTATTCTAACTTTTCTTTTTAAAAAGAAAATGATATAATAAATAAAAATTTTGCTAGGGGATTATTATGGATATTAGGGATTGTTATTTGGATTATATTTCAAAGAATTATAAGGATATAGCTTTAAGTAAAAAATCAGAATTCATTTTTCCTGATATTGAAACTGGATATTCACAAGTGAAGATAGTTTATAATGTGGCATATCATTCTTTAGATATGAAATTTAATGGTATGGGTAATTATGAAGCTATTTTTGGTAAATTTATTTATCCTGTTTTGATGCTGCATAGGGATTTTTCAATTTGGAAGATGTCTTCATCTAGAGTCATTAGAGTAAAGGTTCCTTGTATTAACGAAGAACTTGGCTTTATTGAAGAAGATTGTGATATCCAAATGGAAAGAGTAAGAACATTAATGGAAATTTTATCTAAAATAGATGTTGCTAGAATGTATGAAGAAAAAAGAATAGCTAGAGGAGCTATTTTAAATGATGATGCTATAAAAGCAGAAATTTTAGATTTTTTAGAAGATTATAAAGAAATGCTTATAAATAGAAAAGAAGAAAAAGAAAGAATAGGTTTAGATTCTTATGGAAAAAAAGGTATTTTATATCGCCTAAGTTCAATGAGTAAAGATATAAATGCTATAATTATGGCTTATTCTAACTATATTACTACTTATCAAAAAGAAGAGATAGTGATAGATTTAATTAAATGTAAAAGTGAGACAGAAGAATTAATTAAGGAGATTTTGTAATGAAACTTTTTAGACCTAGGTCTGCAAATGAAAAGAATTATAAAAAGTTAGAATTAGACCTATACTTAAATTTAGTAACTCTTCAAAAGCTAGCACAAGAGGACACACAAGAGCCAAAATATTATTTTATTTCTCCTAGTGATAAAGTATATCGTCAGGGTTATAAACTTTGTTATAGCTTAGTTAAGTTTTATACTAAGAATAGAGAAGAGAAAAAAGAATATCAATTCAAAAGAAATTATTTATTATCAAAGACTAGAGGATTATATTCTAATCAAAAGAAAAAACAATCTAATTTGTATGAAGCTTATTTAGTTAAGAAAGAATTAATTGATGCTTTAGCGGATGATTATTATAAAATGTTTAAAATCGAAAAAGCATATGATGAAGTTAAGAAAGAAGAAAAAGGAACTGATTAATCAGTTCCTTTATTGTTTTTATTTCTCTAATGATTTTAATAATTTTTCTTGTAGGTGAGCAGGCATTGGTTCATAATCATAGAATTCACGAATGAAGAAGCCTGAACCTTGAGTTAAGCTCTTTAAATCATTAGTATATTCTTGAATTTCTGCTTCAGGAACTAAAGCTGTAATCTTTTGATTACCTCTTGAGTTAATGTCCATACCAGTAACTTTAGCTCTTCTTTGATTTAAGTCTGATAAAATATCGCCAACCATATCAGATTCAACAGTTACCTTAATTTGAATAATTGGTTCTAGAATTACTGGATTACACTTCATATAAGCATCCTTAAATGCTAAAATGGCAGCCATCTTGAATGCTAATTCATTTGAATCTACAGCATGGTATTTACCATCTTTTAGTATTGCGTGAACGCCAAGAACTGGGAAACCACCAAGTAGACCCTTTTCACAAGCTTCAAAGAAACCTTTTTCTACTGCAGGGAAGTAGTTCTTAGGAACAGCACCACCAAATACTTCTTCAGAGAATGTGTTTTCTTCAGCTGGTTTGAATTCCATTTCAACAACACCATAGAAACCAGAACCACCAGATTGTTTAATATATCTACCATTACCAGTAGCAGAAGATCTAATAGTCTCTCTATAAACAATCTTTGAATCTTCAGTTGTTAGATTTAATTTATAAGTATTTTTCATCTTTTCTAATAAATAAGCTAAGTGAGAAATACCTAATGTACCAATAAGTAATTGATTTGTTTCAGGATTACGTCTAACTTCAATTGATTTATCTTCTAGAGTAATCTTTTGTAAAATAGTACCAAGTTTTTCTTCATCATTCTTAGATTGACATACAATAGCTTTGAAATATACAGCTGTAGGATAGTCAATCTTTGGATAAATTATTTTAGAAGAAGGAGCAGAGAGTGTCATTGAGTTTTCTACGCCATCAGCTTTTACGATACAACCAATATCACCAGCAGTTAGCTCTTGGACGTTGTTCATCTTACCACCAACTACAACGTTTAATTGAGAAATAGTGATTTCTTTATCTAAACCAGATACATAAATAGAATCGCCAACTTTAATTTTACCAGAGTTAATCTTGAAAATGTTAGCAGAACCAAAATATGGGTCAACCATTGTTTTAAATACAAATGCACTAAATGGTTCTTCATCTAAAGTTTTTCTTGAAATAGGATTATCATTAAAGTCTGTACCTTCAATTGGTTTTAAGTCTTGTGGATTAGGTAAGTAATCTAACATCATATCTAATAATGTATGAATACCGATGCCTTTTAAGGCAGAACCAACTAATACAGGTATTAAGTCACCACTTAATACATTTTCTCTTAGGCCTTTTTGAATTTCTTCTCTAGTTAATTGTTCACCCATAAAGAATTTATCCATTAATTCTTCAGAAGTTTGGGCAACGGCTTCAACCATTTGGTTATGAAGCTCAAATACTTTATTTCTTTTATCTGGATAGATCTCAGCATCTTCACATTCTTTACCATTATATTTTCTTGCTGTTAATGTAACACAGTTTACGAAGCCATCAAAGCCATCATTTTTACCCATTGGGAAGCAAAATGGAATAGCATTCTTTCCAAGTTTTTCTCTAATTTGATTCATTAATGGATCAAAATGAACATCTGGCTTATCCATTTTATTTACATAAATAATAGTTGGAATATTTCTCTTTCTTAAGAAGTTCCAATGTTTAATTGTACCAACTTCAACACCTTTAGAAGCATCAATCAATAATACAGCACCCTTAACTACTGTTATTGCAGAAATTGTATCTGTAATAAAATCATCACTACCAGGGCAGTCAATTAAATTGATTTTTGTTCCTTTATATTCTAAAGGGATGATAGCTGAGTGAACACTGGATTTTCTAGATTTTTCTTCAGGAGTATAATCAGAAATTGTTGTTCCTTGGTCCACGGAACCCTTCGCTTTATTATATGCTGCGGCATATAATGTTTCAGTAAGAGTAGTCTTACCGGACTGTAAATGTCCTAAAATTACAACGTTTCTAATATCTTTCATAATTTAATTCCTTTCTATTTAGTTGTAAACGCTTTCGTTATTTACTTATTATAGCATATTTAATCTATATTTTCTATATTTTTGTTATATTTGTTTTTTTCTTTAAATCTGCAGCAAAATAGTATATAATTATATATACTATGGTATTTTTTGGAGGTAAGCCTTATGGAAATAAATTATGCTAAAAACCAAATAACATTATATGGAAAAGTATGCAAGCTTGATACATTAATTAAAAAGCTTTCTTCATTATCTGGAGAACAAATGTATCACTTTTTAATAGATAGAACTACACAATTACCTAGAAGAATTAATTGTCTTGCTATGATATCAGTTTTGAATAATAAAATTAAATTCTTACATTCAAATTCATTGCCTAAGGATTATTTTGCCAAATTACAATATTATGCAAGTTTTTCTG
>JAILGR010000115.1 GCA_024696565.1 Acholeplasmatales bacterium
TAATGATAGATATTGCTACATATTCTAATGGTAATCCTGTTTCATTAAAGGATGTATCTAAAAGACAAGATATATCTATAAAATATTTAGAACAAGTTGTATCTTTACTTGTAAAAGGAAGATTATTAATAAGTGTTAGAGGTAATAATGGTGGTTATATGTTAACTAAAGATATTGCCTCATATAATACTTTTGAAATACTATCTGCGGCAGAAGGATCACTTGCTCCAGTTGCTTGCTTACAAACTGATGTAAATATATGCCCAAGAGTAGAAGGTTGTACAACTATTGACTATTGGAAAGGATATTATGAAGTAATAAAAAAGTATACTGAAGGAGTTACTTTATTAGATTTAGTAGAAAAAGAAAAAAATAGAAATGGTAATGATTATACTATTTAGCCTGGTTAATCCAGGTTTTTCTTTTTCTAAAAAAATTAAAAATAACTATTTACAAATCATTTTTTTAATGTATAATATAGGTAATCCTAGTAAATATATAGGAATAGTAGAAAAGGAGTGAAATTATGATTGTTTTAGACAAACGATGTATGTACTTAGGAAAAATGAATAATGAAAAAAGGAGTCATAATTTCATGTGTGGCTCCAAAAGAACAATATTATAAGGAAAGAGGAGCGATTATTATGAGCAAGAATTACAGATTTGAAACTTTACAATTACATGCAGGACAAGAAAATCCAGATCCTGCAACAGGTGCTAGAGCTGTTCCTATTTATTTAACAGCATCTTATGTATTTAATGATAGTGAGCATGCGGCAGATAGATTTGGTCTACGTGATGCTGGAAATATTTATGGTAGACTAACAAACCCAACACAAGGTGTATTTGAAGAAAGAATTAGAGTATTAGAAAATGGTAGTGCTGCGTTAGCAGTAGCATCAGGTGCGGCAGCTATTACATATACTATTCAAGCATTAGCATTTGCAGGAGATCATATCGTTGCAGCAAATAATATTTATGGTGGTTCTATAAATTTATTACAACATACATTACCAAATTATGGTATTACAACAACATTTGTAAAGCCTGAACCAACATTAATTGAAGCTGCAATTAAGGAAAATACTAAGGCGGTATTTATTGAAACATTAGGTAATCCTAATTCGGATGTTGTAGATATTGAAGAAATAGCTAAAATAGCACATAAGCATAATATTCCACTTGTAGTAGATTCAACATTTGCAACTCCATATTTAGTTAGACCAATTGAATATGGGGCAGATATTGTAGTACATTCAGCAACTAAATTTATCACAGGTCATGGCACAGGTCTTGGTGGTGTTATTGTTGAAGGTGGAAAATTTGATTGGAAAAAGAGTGAAAAATTTAAGCATTTAGTTGAACCAAATGTTTCATATCATGGCGTATCATTTTATGATGCAGTAGGTCCACAAGCATTTGTAACATATATACGTGCAATATTATTACGTGATACAGGAGCATCTATTTCTCCAGTTAATGCCTTTATCGCATTACAAGGATTAGAAACTTTATCACTTCGTGTAGAGCGTCATGTAGAAAATGCTTTAAAGGTAGTTAATTTCTTAGCTAATCATCCAAAAGTAGCTAAAGTAAATCATCCAGCTGTGTCAAAGGATAAAGAACAACAAGAATTATATAAGAAATATTATCCAAATGGTGGAGGATCTATCTTTACATTTGATGTTAAAGGTGGAGAAAAAGAAGCCAAAACATTTATTGATAATTTGAAGATATTCTCATTACTTGCGAATGTTGCAGATGTTAAGTCACTTGTAATTCATCCAGCTTCAACTACACATTCAGAAATGACTAAGGATGAACTTGCATCAGTTGGTATTTATGATAGTACAATTAGATTATCAATTGGTACAGAACATATAGATGATATTATTGAAGATATTACTAACGCATTAGATAGAATTTAAGAGGTATAAGAAAATGAGTAAAATTTATAAAACAGTTACAGATTTAGTTGGAAATACTCCACTAGTAGAATTAGTTAATTACAATCAAAAGAATGATTTAAAAGCAACTATTATTGCTAAAATTGAAGGCTTTAACCCAGCAGGCTCAGTTAAAGATAGAATCGCTAAAGCAATTATTGAAGATTATGAAGCTAAAGGCGTTTTAAAGGCTGGTTCAACAATTATTGAACCAACATCAGGTAATACTGGTATTGGTTTAGCAGCTATTGCAGCCGCAAAAGGATATCGTTTAATTATTACATTACCAGAAACAATGTCAGTTGAAAGAAGAAATTTAATTAAAGCGTATGGCGCTGAACTTGTTTTAACTGAAGGTGCTAAGGGTATGAAGGGCGCTATAGCTAAGGCTAAGGAATTACAAGAAGAAATACCTAATTCAATTATTGCAGGACAATTTGTAAACCCTGCAAATCCAAAAGCTCACTATGATACTACCGGCCCAGAGATTTGGAAAGATACAGATGGGGCTTTAGATATATTTGTTGCAGGAGTTGGTACTGGTGGTACTATATCAGGTGTTGGTAAATATTTAAAGGAAAAGAACCCTAATATTAAGATTGTGGCAGTAGAACCTGCATCATCAGCAGTTTTGTCAACAGGAGTTGCTGGACCTCATAAGATTCAAGGTATTGGCGCAGGCTTTGTCCCTGATACACTAGATACAACTATTTATGATGAAATTATTACAGTACCTAATGAAGAAGCGTTTAAAACAGGTGCTGAAGTTGTAAAGACAGATGGTGTATTTGTTGGTATTTCATCAGGTGCAGCATTATATGCAGCAACACTTTTAGCAAAAAGAGAAGAAAATAAAGGAAAAAGAATTGTTGTATTATTACCAGATAATGGTGATAGATACTTATCAACCCCATTATTTAATTAAAAACTTTCAAAAACTAATTTGGTTATGAGTATTATAGGATTAGTTATATAGAAATTCGGTGGCGATTGCTGCCGGTTTTTTATTTTTTTGCTTTAAGATGGAAGCGTTTTACAAAATGGTTCGTTATTAGATAGATTTATATAAAATTTATGGTAAAATATAATATACACTTTATTGTGAGGATGTGGTAATATGTTTGATTTTAATCAATTTATTGATACCTTTAATAATAATGATGGTTCTATGGAAGATGCATTGAATCAAGTAAAGGATATTTTTAATATTGGAAAATTAGTAATTAAAGGTGATCATCATTTTAAACAAAAGGATTATATATTTTCTGAATCGGATAATAAAGCGA
>JAILGR010000081.1 GCA_024696565.1 Acholeplasmatales bacterium
CATAGGAGTCAAAGTATCTCCTAAATTATAAGCATTTTTATTCATCATTTCTTTAATAAATGGACTACGCACTTGCGCGAATCCTTTATTAATAAGATGCTTAGTTTCTAAACTTCGTAAATCCATCATATCCCCAGTCATACCTAGGGCTACAAGATCTAAATAGTTATCAGCTTCATTTTGTTCAAGTAAAAAATCAAATAAACAACAAAACTTATAAACCATTCCAACCCCAGATAAAGCTTTATTTGGATAATCACATAATTGATTATTTATAACAATAGCATCTTCTGATACATGGTCAGCAAGGTGATGGTCAATTACAAGCACATCAATTCCGCGTTCTTTTAATTCTTTATGAATCTCATATTCATTTGAACTTGCATCTAAAGCAATAACTAATTTAGTTCCTTTTGGAATATCTTCTAAAACGATTCCATGATGTTTATTTTTATGTGGCATATAATGGATATGATTTTGGACCCAAGAAGGAGCAACAGTATTAAAATAATTCATAAAAACTGCAAAACTTGTAAATCCATCACAATCGCTATCTATCTAAAGTACAGTATCGTTATTAGCCATTATATGTTTAGTTAATAACTAAGCTCCTTCATGCAATCTATCAATCTAATTATAGGAGAGAATATCTTCATCTGTTGTATTCAAATAATGTTCTACATCTGCTAAAGCAATTCCGCGATTCATTAAAATCTATCCAATTTCTGATATTCCTTTTATCATTTTTCCTTTTAACTAATACTCCAAATATATTCCTCCTTTACAATGTTATTCTATTATTATATAAATACATAAATTTTTCTTTTCCACAATCTATGGGAGAATCTTTATATCCTAATACTCCATCTTTATCCCAAATAAAAGATAAAGTTACATCATTTCCAAACTTTTCATATATTTTCATTAATTTCTTTTCCCATAATTTACTTTCTGCTGTTTTTGTCTCTTGGAATTGTTTATCAAAAGCAACTACAACTGAAGTTACTCCTAAATCTAATAACATTTGCATTTGATAAGCGGAAATACTACTTCCGCAACAAGCAACAGATATATCATGATCAAACCCAAAATAACTTTGATGTAACATACATGATTTTTCTGATTCATAAACTATTGCTGTTTTTAATGTAGCAATATTATTTTTGCTATGATTTAAATTGTATAAATTCATTCCAAGAGGGTGAGTATAAAATTGTTGATTGATATAAAGCGGACGATATTTACCATAGCGTTCACAGTCTTCTACGCAAACGCTTCGTCCTCTTACTCCTACTAATCTATTATCTTTATCCCAATGAGGAATTGTTATCTGGTCTCCTCCTGGATAAAAACCAATTCTATTATAATCTAATACTTCTTGTATTATATGTTCTTTTAACCAAGGAGTAATTACTACATTATAATTTAATCTATCTAAAATAATATCATCATATTCTTTTAATTGAATATGATAATCTTTATTTGTTAAAGATGCTATTCTATCATAATTATTAAAAATTTTCCAGTCTTCTTGAATTGATGAACCAAAATCATCAGTTACTAATACTCCATCAATTCCGCATTTATAAGCAACATATCGAATTGCATCATTTAAATCCAATTCTTTATCTTGTTGTGTTTTAAAAATTTTAATAATTAGTTCAAATATATCAAAACTTGGCTCTTCGCATCCTGTATAACAATGAAATAATCCCGTGTTAAAATAATAATATAATTTTCGTGATCCTTCACCAAAATTATTATGACAGATTGTTCTAGAAATTATTGCATCGCTAACATATTGTGGCTCTGCTCCAAATTCTTCAAGTAAATCATAAATTTGTTCATTTGTTATTTGTTCTCGAATTTTCTTTTTATCAAAGTCTACCATGGCTTAATAATGCACGTAAACACAAGTGCCTTTTATACCACAATTATCATTTACATATTGACATAAATAAGGTTGTGGATCAAGTTTTGATTTTTCTTTTTTTCTTTTACCAAGAATAAATGCTGCAAGTTCTTCAGACATCTGATATTCAAACAGTTGACCATCAATTTTCTTTTTTTCCATAATATTTTCTCCTTTAAAACGCAGATTCTTCTTCTACGGTTATTTCCATATCTTTTATATTTAACAGTTCATAAGCATAGCTGGTAGCGAAGATAGGATTTACTCTACAAGTACTAAGCTCGCCCTTACACCATAAAATAATTCCCTTGTATCTACCGCGTCTATTTTTATAAACTGATAATTTAATATTAGGTTTTTCAAATGTATTATGCTCTAAAATACTATCCAATGATTTTAAATCAGATTCAGTAAC
>JAILGR010000124.1 GCA_024696565.1 Acholeplasmatales bacterium
AAAATTACCAACTACAATTAAGAAATTACCTTGGCAATTAGTTCCATTTATATTATCTATGTTTACTATAGTTGTAGGATTAAATCATTATGGTATATCAGCTAAAATTGGTGAATTCTTTGGTAATGATTATTTGATTATTAAATATGGAGCTTCTAGTTATTTAGCTTCTAATTTTATTAATAATATTCCCATGTCTATATTATTCTCTAATTTGTGTAATACATTAACTGGTAAGGAATATTTAATGTCAGTATATTCATCAATAATTGGTTCTAATATTGGGGCTTTTTTAACTCCTTTAGGAGCTTTAGCTGGTATTATGTTTACTGGTTTACTTGATGCATATCAAGTTAAATATGGCTTTAAAGATTTTATTAAATATGGTTTTATTGTGAGTTTACCTGTTTTAGCTTTAGCATTATTATTCTTATTCATTGTTTTATAATGAATAAATACTATTTAATTGTTTAAGTAACTTAATTATGATAAAATTAATATATAAGGAACGATTAAATAGGATGTGATAATTTGAATAACAATGAAGAATTTTTAGCTGAATATAAAAAGCTTGAATCTATTTTAGATGGGCTATATCCTAAAAAGCCTCAAGATTCACCAATATGGGTTTATGAAAGAGAATTAAAAAAATCAAATGATTTAGAAAAGAAAAGAAGAGCTGAGAAATATTCTATTATTCGCCAAGTTAGAAATATATTATCTCATGATGAAATAGATGATGAAGCACCATTTATAGTTCAAGAAGAAACTATCGATTTTGTGGTTGGCGAAATAAAATTATTAGAAGCTCAAAAGACCGCTTTAGATTTATGTGTTCCTTTTGAAAAATTAGTTTTTGCGACTAAAAATTCCTTAGTTTGGAATGTTTGTCAAGCCATGTTAGAAAAATGTGTTACTAATATACCTATATTAAATGAGAAGAAATGTGTAGGTATGTTTAATGGTAAAGCTTTTATTCATATGATTAAAGATAGAAAAGGAATAAATATTACTCCTCAAACTAAATTAAAGGATATTAAGCAATATTTATATTTAGATATGAATGATGGAGTACGATATGTCTTTGTTAAAGAAAGTGCTAAATTGGATCAATTAAGTCAATTATTTAAAAGAACAAAACAAGGTAAAACCGAATTATTAATTGTTACTAAAACAGGTGATAAATTTGAGCCTATCTTAGGAGTTATATCTCCACATGATATATTAGAAAGAGGCTAATATGAAAGAATTTATTAAAAAGTATAAAAGGTATGTATTAATATTTTTATTGAGTGTTTCTTTAGGAGCTACTTTATATTTCGGTTTACTTTTTGGTATTTGGGCTAAAGGGGCATTTAAGTGGTTTTTTGCAGATGATGAATCAGCAGGTTATATTTGTAGGCATTTATATTTAATTTCTATTTTGTTTTCTTTAGCATCTTTAATAATTGTTTGTTTATTCAATAAAATTGAAGCTAAAATGAAATTTGTTTCTGTTTATGCATCTATATGTCATATAGTTATATATGTTACATTAACAATTATTTCATATTATGTTTCTAAAACAATATTGCCATTCTTTTCAAATATTATATGGTTAATATTTTCTTTTACATCAGTAATTATTTTTGCTTTTACATTATTTATGGCTATTAAAAATAAAGATGAATTAATAGCCCAAGAAGATAAAGAAAATTCTATATTTTAAAGGTGGATTATGGTAGAAAAATGTTATGTTATGGTAAAGCCAGGCTTTACTGATTCAAATTTAATAAAAAGAGTTATTGAGGTGTTGGAATCTAAAGGCGTTAAAATGGTTGATTTTGCTTATATCAATTATGATTTAGAATGTGCTAAGATTCATTATACAGAAAAAAGTGGTAAACCATATTATATGGAGCTTGTAAATTATTTATCTAGTGATAAAGCTTTTGGTATGATATATGAAGGTCCTGATGCCCTAACTATTTGTAGAAGTACAGTTGAGGAACTTAGACATTCATTAATAGATGAGTTTAATTTAGAAACAACAATAATGAAAAATATATTACATTGTTCATCTAAAACTAAAGTAGGTAATACTATGTTAGAGTTAGATACACAA
>JAILGR010000151.1 GCA_024696565.1 Acholeplasmatales bacterium
TAGTATTGAATATGCCGCTTCCTAATAGAACATTTATTAAGAAGATAGCAGAGAGTGTAATTATTAATTATAATCTATCCGCAAGTAACTATAGCATTACTCCTGAGTTATTAAATAGCGTATTAGGATTAACTACTACAGAGGTTAACTTAGCATTTATCAAAGCTGTAGAAAAATATGGTAAATTAGACAATTCAACAATTGACTATTTAATATCTGAAAAGGAACATATTATCAAGAAAGATGGATTATTAGAATATTATCATACTGATGAAAGTATGGATAATGTTGGTGGATTAACAAATTTAAAGAAATGGTTAAATGTTAGAAGTAATGCATTTACAGATAAAGCAAAGGAATTTGGTATTGATACTCCAAAGGGTGTATTACTATTAGGCTTACCTGGTTGTGGTAAATCATTAACTGCCAAATGTATAGCAGCAACATGGAAATATCCACTACTTAGATTTGATTTGGGTAAAGTATTTGGTGGTATCGTAGGTCAATCAGAAGCTAATATGAGAAGAGCATTAGATGTTGCCACAACAGTTGCTCCATGTGTATTATGGATTGATGAAATCGAAAAAGGTTTATCTGGTTTAGGTAGTTCAGATAGAACTGATGGAGGTACAGCATCAAGAGTATTTGGTAGTTTACTTACTTGGATGCAAGAAAAGAAGGATCCTGTATTTGTAGTAGCTACTGCTAATAACATTGAATCACTACCTCCAGAGCTATTAAGAAAAGGAAGATTTGATGAAATATTCTTTGTAGATTTACCATCAAAAGAAGAAAGAAAAGAAATCTTTAAGATTCATATTCAAAATAAGAAAAGAGACATTGCAAAATTCGATTTAGACTTATTAGCAGATAAGACAAATGGATTAACAGGTTCTGAGATAGCATCACTAGTATCAGATTCATTATTTGATGCATTTTCAAATGGTAAAGATTTAGAAAGTTATGATATAATAAATAATAGGACAAAGCTAACTCCATTATCTACAGTTATGGCAGAAAAGATTACATCTTTAAGGTCATGGGCAAAGAATAGAGCAAGGTTAGCTGGCGATGAATATACAGAAGAAATACAAGGAACAGATAGCGTAGTAAGACTTAAATCAGAATGCTACAATCCACTCCTTGGCTAGGAGGTACTATGCAAAGAGAATACCCAAAAAGAGAAGAAAAACAAAAAAGGAATGATAGTAATAAGGCAAAACTATTATGCTATTCCTCAATATATCCCGGACGAGATGATGAAACATTAAGGAAGATAATAAGAAGCAAAAACACTGCTTATTACCCATTCTTAAACTATCTTAAATTAGCTAAGCAAGCAGCTGAAACAAAACAATCTATTGGTGCCTCATTTAATTTAGTTAACCGTGATATTGATTATAAGCTTTCTTGCTGGTTAAATATTAAAATCATATCTAAAATAATGAATGGTGTTGTTGTTACAGATAAGGATTTTATAGAAAAAGCAATCGAGCTCAATATGCCTATTGAAGATATCATTGTTGAAAAAGTAACAGTTGATGGAAAAGAAGTAAAATTTTATCAATTAGAGGATTCTATTGTATTTGAAGCAGATAAAACAGCAAGAATAGTAATTAATGATAATCCAGATTTATTGTTTGATAGAAATGAGTTTATTTCTAACACAGTAAATTATTATGGCTCAACAATTATTTGTAGAAAGCAAAAAATAGCAGTCGATAAATATATGGGTGATGAATGTACTGATTCAACATTCCCATTTATAAAATACAAAATTCATAAGGATAGTGATGACCAAAAGCCTGACGAATTTACTATTGAGCTTATAGATGATCCATCTACTGAAATATCTGTTTTTGAAATATTCTTTAATGAAGACCAAAATGATGTATTTTTTAATCCAAATACAAAAGAAAGATATAAAGTTGCATATAAGAATAAAGAAAGTGGTAGATTAGTAATCAAATCACCAAAAGGAATTGAAGGTATTGATTTAAATGGCAAGGTGTATTTGAACACTAATACTAATCAATTAAATAGACAAAGAAATGCAATAAGCGCAATTATAGAAAGGCCAAGTAAATATCAAAAGGTCCTTCTTAATATGTGTGAAAGAAAAGATAAAAGTAGTCTTGATAAATTTGAGTTCTACAATTTAGACCCAGAATATAAAATATTAACAGATGTTAATAGAGAAGGAACTTTAAAACAAAGAGAATTCGTAAAAAAGGCAATGCAAACTCCTGACTTTATGATTTTACAAGGTCCTCCAGGCTCAGGTAAGACTACAGCTATTCTTGAATTAATATATCAATTAATAAAAGAAGGAAAGAAAGTACTACTTTGTGCTTCAACCCATGTAGCAATTGATAATGTGTTAGAAAAAATTATTGAGCATGGAGAATCTAGTGATTTACTTTCAGTTATCAACCCAGTAAGAGTTGGTGATGAAAGTAATGTATATTCAGATTGTGTTAGACCATATATTTATTCAAAAATACACGAAACAATAAATAATTCTGATTATGATGATATGGTTGATGAAAGCTTTAATTTAGTATGTGGAACAACAATAGGTGTATTATCATTTCCATTAATAGATAAGAAGCTTAATGATATTGTTGATGGTAAGAAGAATTTAATGATTCAAACTACAATTGAGCCAATATTTGATTATTTAATTCTAGATGAAGCATCTAAAACAACATTTAGTGAATTCTTAGTACCTGCTACATTATGTAAAAGATGGATTATTGTAGGAGATGTTAAGCAACTTGCTCCATATGTAGAAAAGAATGATTTAATTCCTTCACTATTGCAATGTAAGCCACTTGCATCAAAGGATGAAAGATTTGCTTTATCATTTATCAAGCTATATAGAAATCCAAAGGATAGAGATAAATACAAGGATTATGCATTTGTATTTAATACATCTGCAATTGAATATATTGATAGTAGAGTAGAAGAAAATATTACCATAGCTTGTCA
>JAILGR010000043.1 GCA_024696565.1 Acholeplasmatales bacterium
TGACAAAGGATGTACGTGATAATGCAGTTTTTGGTGGATGTCCTGCTAAATTAATTAAAATGTTAAATCCTAACGAACAAAAAGAAAAGTGGTAATTGATAATGGTTCGAATACCATTATCTTATGCTCCGCTATTAGTAAATGATGTCGAACACACTAAGCTATATGCTGGGTATGGATGTTTGATTTTAGAAATACTATTAGAAAGATAGATCAGAGTAAAATCTGGTCTTTTTTCTTTTTATGAATGCAATAATATGATAAGCTTTCATGATAAATATGTAGGTATAATTAAAGAAGAATTAAATAAATATATTCCTGATGGGGCGTTTTTGCCTAGTTGGTTACAACCTTATGAGGATGATGATAATGCTGACGCTGAAGATGAATCGTAATAGCTGAATAAGATGAAAAAGGAAATCTAGCCTATATTTTAGGCTGAAGATTTCCTTTTTTGTTATGCTATATTAGATTAAATGTGTACTGAGAATACTAATGATTATTTGCTCTATCAAATGCATCTTTAACTATTTGATAATTCCATTCGTAGCAACTTTTCATTGGCGAATGAACTCCTATCCATCTTAGTGCTTCGGGGCATTTATTCTTATCGACATAAGAAGAATTATATAGAACTAATATTTTCAAGTTGTTATTGTAGTATTCATTTTTAGCTTTTTCGCATTCAAATTCTATAAAACTTCTATTGCTTATAGATTTATGTATGCTACAGCTATAACCACTATAATTACTAAATTTATAGTTTTCACAATTATAACAAGCAGCTCTTGTGACTGAATTGGTCTTTGAACCGACAATTAGAATGAACATTTTACATTCATCTATTCTCTTTGATAGGTTTTCTTTGATGCTGCAGGTTAGGCTTCCGTCTTTTGATTGATGAAAATCATGTACGTTTTTAAATTCTAAGGAGAATCTATCACTTTCATTCCACTTATATAATTGTTCGATAGCGTCTTGATCTTCTTCCCAAGCTGCAGCTACATATGTTTTAGTTCTATAAGTCATTTTTTGCCTCCAAAATTTCCTCTAAGTTTTTAGTATATATAATAATATGTATTTCACCTTGTATTTTATTTTTATGCTTTAGGCACTCATCTTTTATTATTTTTATAGATTCTTCATATGATAACCCAATTCTAGAACGTCCAGTTCCTAATAGTGGGATATATAGTGGATATCCTTGTCCTGAGTTATCATATTCCTCTAAAATTGATTGGATACACTTTTTTAGATTGTCAATATTACTATTTGCTTTATTATGAGCATCAAATTTAGATAGGGATACTAAATAAAACATTACAGCATTCACACATATCTTAGATATAGAGCCTATTTCATTTGGATTAATTACATTTTCGGTAACCATTCTTTGTATTTCTTCAATAGAGTAGTATTGTTCCATTTTTTTAAGCCACATACCATGTAGTGTTTTGATTGAAACTTCTGGGTTTGTTTCATTAATGTCAGAAACATGCAGATGATTATCAACATCTATAGGGATAACGACTATTTTAGGAATAACCCTCTCTTTTGAATTAAATGATAAAGCCATTAAGTCTCCACTTACTAGTTTGATTTTATTATTTCCATTACACCAAATTTCTTCATTAATCTTTAATCTATTATCTAATCGTACAGTCATTATTATTGAATCTGTTATTAAATCGACTAAGGAAGTAGCGTTATTTAATAATTGTTTTGATTCGGGTGAAATGTTAAATGAATTGTTTATGTATGTTAATAATTCATTGAATAGCTTTTCTTTTTCATAAATATTAATTTTGTAATTGCAGAAACTCTCAATAGCGTTTTTTATTTTTTCTCTGGGTGTTTTATTAATTATAGTTCTAATATCATTTGGAACATCATATTGTCTAGTCATAATGCGAGAAGAAGTATTTGATGGTAACATACCTATATCATATTCATCATCATTTTCTCCAATAGCCTCAAATAAATCAGTTAAAAATAACTGAAATGAATCACTTGGATTATTAGCATATTTCTTTAAAATGACTATTAAATTAGCAAATACAAATTGTTTCAAATCTCTCACCGCCATTTTACCGCCACTCCAACTCCAATGTGTATAAGTTACTTAGTTTTACCTTAATAATACAATGAAATTGGAATTCAAAAACAAGTAATCTTCAACCTATATTTTATCATTTTTGGACGATTACTTAAAGATGAATTACTAATTTAAATGATGAGGTAAAACATATGAGTAAAGTTCGTAAAGGATGTAAGGATGTTTGGAATGCTTTTATGGTAGAAGGTGCAGTTTTTGAAAAAGATATACCACTTTGTCCTACAACAGGTGAAACCCCTGAGTCAATAATAACATGGGAGGAAGCAGTCCTGATATATAATAAAAAAATTGCTTCAAAGAATTATGATTTTAAGGATAATTCGTATATCACTTTTAACCTTGATGATTATAAATTTGATAGTGGTAAATATGATATATGGATGTATCCCTTAAGAGCATTAAAAATAATAGAACATTTTGGAGGTATTTTTACACCAGATTATAGTACTTATATCGATATGCCAGAACCAATAAAATTTTATAATACTTATAGAATGAGAGCTTTTGGCTTTTGGTGTACTAAGAAAAGTATTAAAGTCATAAATAATGTTCGCTGGGATTTTAGTAATAATTATGAGTATTGCTTTTTAGGAATACCTAAAGAAACTATTGTTCTTATTGGAACTGTAGCTAGCAATCTTAAAGAAAAAATAAATAGACCTCTATTTAATGATGGGTTCTTTAAAATGATTGAAGCATTAAAACCCAAAATTATTCTTGTATATGGTTCATCAAATTATGATTGCTTTAAACATGCTGAAAAAATGGGAATAAGAATTATTGGTTATGAGAGCCGCACCTCTAAGAGTTTTAAGGGAGGTGCCAAGGATGTCTAAAGGAAATAGTGGTTTATTTAATGGTACTAAAGGTGCTAATAGAATTAATGGCGTTAATCCTAATGTTCAAAAGGAAAAAGCATTTGAATATGCGAAGAATATTTTTGAGAATGGAACTAAACTAGAAAAAGCAAAACTCAATACTGTTTCAGTTGTTTATGATGAAGAAAATGATAAATACTATTATGGTATGAATCGAGGCATTGAATTGCATCACTCCCCTAAAAATGCTATACTATTTGGAGATGATAAACATCAAGGAATATTACCAACTACATCTTTTAATAATTATCCTGTTGGTAATTGTGCTGAGGTAGATGCAATAAATAATGCATTAAATTCTGGTGCTAAGTTACAGCATTTACACCTTACAACCTTAGATGTAAAACGAAAAAATATAACTTCACATAATATAGTTGGAAAATGTGCCTGTGAGAATTGTACATATACATTTAAAGGCAAGGTTAAAACTAATAATACTAAATGGAAGGAATAGTTAATATGAATAAAAAAGATTTTAATAACATTTCAATGAATGGCAGAATAGCATATCAGTTAATGTGCGTAGAAAGATATTTTACTAATAAATATCCAGAAAAGGATTTTACAAAACTATTTGAATTATTATGGCCTGTAACTAATGGCATGTATTGGGATAAATTTTCAGGATATATTATTGAATTAGAACCATCTTATATGTTAGAATTTAATTCATATGAAGAAAATGAATGGGGAGATATAACAAAAGAGCAATATGAAGCCCTAAAGCCTATTATTTCTGGATTAGATGAAACAGATGAAGCAATACTCGAAACACTTAAAGAACAAGCAGAAGTATATGCTTATACTGTTGTACCAGAGAATACTAAGGAATCAATAGATATTATTTTTGAAACAATCGAATTCCTAAAAAATGAAAGCATCAAATTGCCTGAGTTAAGTGATGTTAGCTTTTCTACGATTGATCAGTTTAATGGATGGGGCAATCCTTTTGATGGAACGAAGCTATCTATAGTTCTAAATAAATAAAATATGCCAAGTCACATACTTGATATTTGTAAGTGAGAAAAGAGGTAAATATGCAAATTCCAAAATCATTATTTAAATATAGTGCTATGCGAGATTATTCTATTGACATGATAAAACGTGGGTATAATTAGTGTTAATTAATCGTCTAAGTTTGAACCGAAAACTCTCAAATTAATGTTTGATTCAATAATAGAACACATAAGAAATGTATGTTCCTATGAAAGCAATTATTTAATATCCTATAAAAAAGTATGTGATATAGTTAAAGGCATTTGAAGTGGCTCTAAAAAAGTAGACAGTTTAAAAAAAAGGGGGGGTAGCATTGTATCTGCATAGGTGCAATAGCTACTCCTTTTGTGTTATCATTATTAAATAATGCTAGAGAAAAAGTAGTAAGAGAAGTAAACAATACTTTGCTTATCACATATATGGAAATAGGCAAGGCAATTGTAGAAGATGGAAAACTTCATATAGATGATATAGAGTATGAAAACAAATCTTTAAGATATTTATCTAAAGTTTTAACAAATAAATTTGGAAAAGGCTTTTCAAGATGGAATAAAAGATGATTTTAATGCATTATCAGAGGTTAAGAATTTTTATGAAATAAAAGGTAATTTAAAATGGTCTTTTAAATATAATATGAATGGTGGGGCATTCATTGTTCATTTTATGCCATTTAAAACCGGAACAGCTATTGCTATAAGATATGTATTTGGCGAATTGGTTGGAGCAAGATATGGAGCTCATGATAAAGATTTAATAAGTTTTGTAGAGAAAAAATTATCTACAAAAGTAAAAAATATAACTTTAGATATGAATGATTTTTTAAAACCTGAAAATATGATTACTTCAGATTATAGAAAAATAAAAAAGGAGCCTTCATTTGTTTCAACTAATGAAAAAAATGCATTTTGTACTCAATGTGGAAATAAAGTAAACCCAGATGATAACTATTGTGGTAAATGTGGTCATCGTTTGAATTAATTAGTAGATATAAGGTATCTTTGCTAGATACCTTTTCTTTTGTTTTATTTATATTGTCAATTGTTTTTACCTTTGGTAAAATTATAGAAAGGGGGGTGCTTCTATGACTATTAGTGAAGCAATTAACCACTATAAAGAAAATATGAAAGAAGCTGATGCCTTAACTGATGCTCTTTTTACAAAAGAGGATAAGGATGAATGGATTAAAGCTTTAGAAGTAAGAGCTGAAAGATTAAGCAAGCTTTATGAAGAAGATAATAAATTAATAGATTTTATATTTAATGAAATAGATAAATTAGAACCAGAAAATATGGATTTAGTATATGATGCCCTATTTTCTTTATATAATGAAGGACATGATGATTCATTTGTATTAATTCCTATTTAAGAGAAATTAGAGGCTTATTCTCGAAAGAATAATAATTATGA
>JAILGR010000051.1 GCA_024696565.1 Acholeplasmatales bacterium
TACTTAGATGATAAATCTATGGTAATAAGGGAGGCGGCATCAATGTTAAGTGAATACGATAGATCAGAACGTGCCCAAATGTTAAGGGATGCCAGAGCCAAAGATGAATTAGAGAAGGCAACAATTAAACTAGTAGCTAGAAAAGAAGGTATAGAAGAAACCAAAAAGAATATTGCCAAATCAATGTATTTAAAAGGAATGAATAAAGATACTATAGCAAGTATTATAGATGTAGATATAAAAGATATTGATAAATATTTAGAATAAGGGAGTTATACCATTAATAAATACTTGTATTTATTTAATATAAATGGTAAAATAGTTTCGATAAAAAATTGTTGATGAAACGAGAGCATAATGAATCATCTAAAGAGAGGGTTAGTTGGTGAAATGACCTGATGTTGAAATTATGTAAGACACTTCTGAGATCTTTTTGACGTACCAGGCGTTAACGGAAATGAGAGCGTATGCTGAATTAAGGTGGCACCACGAATATTTCGTCCTTAAGAATATGATTTTTATCATGGACTTAAGGACTTTTTCTTTGAGGTGAAATATGGATTTAACATTAAAGCCAAAACGAATAGGCAATCTCTATTTAAGAGAAATTGAAGTTAGTGATTACTTAGATTATTTTGAAATAGGTTCTGATTTAGAAACAGTTAAATATTTAAACTGGGGTCCTTTCATTAAGCCTATTGAAGCTAAATATGTTATTGAAGAAATATTTAGAAAAAGATGGGATGATAACTTACCTTATGGATACGCTATTACATTAGATGATAGAATGATTGGAATGATTGATTTCCATTCAATCAATCAAAAATCAAATTCAATTGAAATTGGTTATTTCTTAAAAAGAGATTATTGGGGTTTAGGCTATATGAGAAAATGTGCAAGTTATATGGTTAGTTTGGCATTTTCTATGGGCTATGACAAAGTAGTGATTGGCTCAGTAGTTGACAATTTAAGAAGTGTTAGGTTGATAGAATCTTTAGGGTTCAAATATGAATATCAAACTTTAGCACAGTTAAATAACAATACCTATTGTATTGCGAATTATTATGCAAAATATAAAAATGAGGAGTGATTGTTGTGATACCAAAACCAAAAGGAACGTATGATGTATTACCTAATGAATCAAGAGAGTGGGAAAAGCTTGAAGATACAATTAGAAAGATTTGTAAGTTGTATAACTATAAAGAAATCCGTACACCTATTTTTGAATCATCTTTAGTATTCCATAGAGATCAAAATGATACATCAGATATGGTAACAAAGGAAACTTATGATTTTAAGGATAGATCAGATAGAGGAATTACTTTAAGACCAGAAGGAACTGCCGGAGTTGTAAGAGCTTATATTGAAAATAAACTTTATGTCGATAATCCAGTTAATAAATTATTCTATATGGGACCTATGTTTAGATATGAGCGTCCTCAAAAAGGAAGAAATCGTCAGTTTAATCAATTTGGTGTTGAAGCTTTAGGTTCTGATAGTCCATTTATTGATGCTGAAGTAATTGCTTTAGGAGCATCACTTATTAGAGCTTTAGGATTAAAAGATGTTACTGTTAAGATTAATTCTTTAGGTGATGAAGAATCAAGAAGTAAATATAAAGAAGTATTAGTTAATTATTTTAGTAATTATCAAGATTGTCTTTGTGAAGATTGTAAGAATCGTTTAGTTAAAAATCCACTTAGAATCTTAGATTGTAAAGTAGATAGAGATCAAGAATTCTTTAAGAAGGCACCAAAGATTAATGATTATTTAAATGACTTAAGCAAGAATAGATTTAATACTGTATTAAAAACTTTAGATTCTATGAATTTAAAATATGTTGTTGATGATAATTTAGTTAGAGGCTTAGATTATTATTGTCATACAGTATTTGAACTTGAAGTAGATATTCCTGAATTTGGAGCTCAAAATGTAATAGGTGCTGGTGGTAGATATGATAAATTAGTATCTGACTTAGGCGGACCTGAAACAAAGGGCGTAGGTATGGCCTTTGGTATGGAAAGATTATTATTAGCTACAGCCTTTGGTGGTAAAAAGTTAGCTAAAGAAGATTCTATTCATGCATATTTCATTGCCTTAGGTGAAAAAGCTGAGGCTATGGCTATTAAAATCATGAATATTTGTAGAATTGGTGGCTTATCTTGTGAGATGGATTTCTTAAATGGTTCATTAAAGAGTCAATTTAAGAAAGCTGATAAGAATAATGCTAAGTTCACTATTATTTTTGGTGAAAATGAATTAGAAACTGGTACATGTAATATTAAAGATAATCAAACAGATGAACAAGAAACTATTGAATTAATATCAGTTTATAATTATATTTTAGATAAATTAAATAAGGCATCTTTATGTAATGGATGTAATGTAAAAGGTGAGAAGTAATGAAAAGAGTAATGTTAAAAGATATAAAGCTTGGTGAAGTTAATCATGTTGCTGGCTTTGTTGAATCAATTAGAAATAAAAAGGCAATGTGCTTCATTGTTTTAAGAGATGTTTCTGGCAAATTACAATTAACAATTGAAAAGGCCAACCATCCAGAAATGGAAGAAACATTAAACAAAATTACAGTTGATTCTGTAATTGAAGCAGAAGGTAAGATTTTAGCTTCTGAATATGTAAAATTAAATGGTATGGAAATGTATCCTGATACAGTTATCATTGATAGTATCGCAGAACCATCTCCAATTGTTGCCCCAAAAGGACAAGAAACTAATATTGATTTAAGATTAGATTATCGTTGGATTGATTTACGTACAGATAAGAATACATTAATGTTTAAGTGCCAATCTTTATTTGTTGCCAAATGTAGAGAGTGGTTAGTTAATAGAGATTTTATTGAAATTCATTCTCCAAAATTAATTGGAGCTGAATCTGAATCTGGTGCTGGTGTATTCAAAGTTGATTATTTCGATAGAAATGCATACTTAGCACAGTCTCCACAATTCTATAAACAAATGGCTATGGCATCTGGTTTTGAAAGAATCTTTGAATGTGGTCCAGTATTTAGAGCTGAAAAGTTTGCATCACGTAAACATGCGACTGAGTTTACAGGATTTGATTTAGAGTTCTCTTATATTGAATCATTTAAAGATGTTATGCATGTAGAAGAAGAAATGCTAACATATGCTTTAGCTGCTGTTAAAGAAAAATATGGTGATGAAGTTAAGAAGGTATTTGATATCGATATTGTAGTACCTCAATTACCATTCCCTGTAATGGACTTACATGATGTATATGATGAACTTGAAAAAAGATATGGCTATAAAGTAGATGAATCAGAAAAAGGAGATTTAACTACTGAAGGCGAAAGAATGGTTAAGCAATTATCTATGGATATGTTTAATCATGAATTCTTATTTATTACTGGTTATTCAAAAGAATGTAGAGCATTCTATCATATGAGAGATGAAAAGGGTGTTCCATGTGGTTATGATTTAATTTGGAAGGGCTGTGAAATTACAACAGGGGCTCAAAGAGAGCATAGATATGATGTTCTTTGCGCTCAAGCCAAAGAAAAAGGACTACATGATGATGTTAAATTCTATCTAGATTTCTTTAAATATGGCTGTCCTCCTCATGGTGGATTTGGTATTGGTATAGATAGAATTACAATGATTATGTTTGATTTGGGCATTAAGGATGCGATGTTCATCTTCCGTGGCCCTGATAGATTAAATCCATAGGAGGAACTTTATGAGTCATATTAGCTGGGATCAATATTTTATGGGAGTTGCCTTACTTAGCGCTAAAAGAAGTAAGGACCCAAATACTACTGTTGGAGCTTGTATCGTAAACGAAGATAAAAGAATCATCGGTATTGGTTACAATGGTTTTCCAAGAGGTTGTCAAGATGATGAATTCCCTTGGGGAAGAGAAGGTAATGTTTTAGATACTAAATATCCATATGTAGTTCATGCTGAAGCTAACGCTATTTTGAATAGCAATCAAAATCTAAAAGGAGCTACATTATATGTATCATTATTCCCTTGTAATGAATGTGCTAAATTAGTTATTCAAACAGGAATTAAGCATATTATTTATATGTCTGATAAATATAATGGTACAGATATGAATATAGCTTCTAAAAAGATGTTAGATGCTGCAGGCGTTAAATATGAAAAGATGCCTGAATTTGAGGTATTTGTCAAGTGCTAAAAGACTTTAAATACTTATTTAAGCATTTTAAAGTTATATTATTTATAATTCCTATATCTATCTTCTTATTAATTATTTGTTTAATCCCTGTTAATAAAACTATATTAATTAAGGGAGATACAACTAAATTTGATGATATTATTGAAATAAATAATGAATATGAATCAAAAGGTTCATTTTCTACTATCTTTATTTATAGTTTTAGAAATACATCTTTATTTCAATCGTGGGCAGAATCAGGCATTTCTTATTCGGAAATATATGATACACCAAAAACTAGTCAAATCTTATCAAATGAAGAAATTAATTTACAAGGAAAGATTCAATATAATCAATCTATTTCTACAAGTATAAAGATTGCTTATGATTATGCTAAAGAAATAAATAATAATGTATCTATTAATTATAAATTTGAAGGCTTTTATGTTACAGCATATGGCTTAAATTCTAAATTTAGAAT
>JAILGR010000083.1 GCA_024696565.1 Acholeplasmatales bacterium
AATGCATTAGGGATAATTAAAACTAAACAAATAAGTACTTCACTAAAATATAAAAATAATACTTTAGATAATACTATATCTCTTTTTTGAATCGGCATTGATGATAATAAATCATAATCATTACCTTTAAATATTGACAGCATTTTGGCGATAGTTGATGAAAAAACCACCATTGTTGAAACAATAAAGAATGATATTGTTAGTGTATATAATAAATCTAAATTGCCTGAAGCAATATAGCTCATTCCATATATAACACTATACATTGTAGATAAAACAATAAAAAGTAATCCTAATAAACCCATGTAAATAAAGAAAGATAATTGTTTTTTATTTTGTTTAAACTTTCTTCTATCAAAGGTTTCTCTTAGGTTAACTTTAATTAAAGATAATATATTACTCATTAAAAATCTCCATAAATCTATCTTCTAGAGATCCTTCACCTTTAACATCGTTAGTTAAACCAGAATCTATTATTTTACCATCCTTTATTATTGCGATTTTATTACAAAACTTTTCAACAACGTCTAAAACATGTGATGAGAAGAAAACCATTAACCCTTCTTCTTGACATAATCTTTTTAAGATTTCTTTTAATTCATAAGTTGCTTTAGGATCTAGACCAACAAATGGTTCATCCAATACTAATAATTTTGGATTATGTAATAGTGCTGCTATTATGCTAATCTTTTGCATCATACCATGAGAATATGATGAAATAGGATCTAGAATTCTTTCATTCAATTGGAATTCTTTAGCATAAGCTTGAATCTTATCATCTACTTTTTCTTTAACTCCATAAATATTTAAAATAAAATTAATATATTCTATACCAGATAAATGTTCATATAAAATAGGATTATCTGGAATATATGCTAAATCTCTTTTAAATTCAATAGGTTTTTCTTTAATGCTTAAACCATTAAATGTAATTTCACCATCAAAGTCATGAATTCCAACAATAGCCTTTATAGTAGTAGATTTACCAGCACCATTTGGTCCTATAAATCCATAAATATCTCCTTCTTGAATTTCTAAATTAATATTTTCAATAGCCTTATTAACTGAACCAGGATAAGTTTTTGAAACATTTTTTAAAGCTAACATAGATTACTCCTTTCATAACAGCATTATTATATACTAAAACGTTTCCGGAGTAAACATTTTTCGGTTTTCTGCAACTATTTGTTGCATATTGGCATAAAAAAAGAACTCGAATAGAAACCATCCGAGTTCTAAATTCTTCTTTCTTTGCCTGTTTCTTTATAATATACTTCTTTATCTTTATACATCATTTGTTCAGATTCTTTTACTAAATCCAAAATAACACTACCATTACCAATAGAATAACCAAATGAAGCAATTCTATCATTTTCTATTAGTTCTCTACCAAATCTTTCCATTTTTACATCAAATGATTCCATATCTGCATTCTCAACAATGATAACAAATTCATCACCACTTATACGACAAATATAATCATTTGGAAAGGCAGTAATACAAATATTGGCAAATCTTTGTAATAATTTATCGCCACTTTCATGACCTTTAGTATCATTAACTAATTTTAATGAATTAATATCACAAAATACTACACCAACACTAGTACTTTTACTTACATCGACTAATACTTGTTCATAACCTCTTCTATTCTTTAATCCAGTTAATACATCTTTTGTCGATAAATCGTTATAGATTTCAGCCCTTAATCTATTTTCAGCAATAATATTAGATTGAATCATAACATAAATAACTAGCATTGAAATAGCTGTTGCAGTCCAAGAAAAATCAAAATCAGGATTAATAAATACTAAACCAGCTGCCACAAAATCAATCATTATATAAACAGATAGAATCATGCTTGTTCTAAAACCTATTCTTTTTCGTCTAACAAATACTATTATTAAAATACTTATTAAACAAATAGCAGGAATTATTGATGCAAAACTTGCCAATGGTCCATCTTTTAAAATGCCATTTTCAATATAGAATAGACCACCTGTAAAAGATGCAACATTAATAAATACAAAATCTATTGAACATACTACAAGTATATATATTAAAAACCATTTAGATAATGTTTTTAACTTTTCCTTTACCAAACATCTTAAATATAATACATAAAATACAATGAGAAAATCTATAAAAGCAAA
>JAILGR010000098.1 GCA_024696565.1 Acholeplasmatales bacterium
TGCAAATTAGGAGTTTTTATATTATGGATAATATTAGAATAACAAATGAGAGAGTAACAAGTACTGAATATATTGAATTCTTAAAAAGAAGTGATCTTGGATTACAATATCCAAAAGAAAGATTTGAAGAAAGAATCAATAAATTAGTTAATAATGCCTCAATTAGCTTAACAGCAAGAAATAAAGATAATTTATTAGTTGGTGTTTTATTTGGATTAACTGACTTTGCCTATTGGCTATATATAACAGATTTAGGTGTAGATAGGAACTATGGAGGCCAAGGTATAGGTAGTACTTTAGTTAAAGAAGCACATAAAATAGCTGGCGGTGAAAAGGATATAGCCATCTATTTAGTTGCGAATGATGGCGCTATACCTTTTTATCAAAAACTTGGGATGAAAAAGTCTGATGATGTAATGGAATATAATCATATAGATTGGACACCATTTAAAGTGGAATAATTAGAGTAAGGTCATTTTTATTAACTATAGTTAAAGGATTAATTATGAAAACAATAGATAATACAATTAATTATTATGAATTATTGATGTATTATGATGATACATCTAAAAATAATGTCTATGAATTGCCAAAGGGCTATCACTATGAGTTTTATAAAGATGGTGATGAAGATGATTGGGTGGATATTAATTTATCCAGTGGACTTATCACATCCAAAAGAAAAGCTCATGAATATTTTCATTTATTTTTTAATTCATTTATAAATAAACTAAATGAAAGATGTATTTTTATAGTTGATGATAGTACTAAAGAAAAAATAGGTACTGTAACAATATCTTTATTGGACAATGAAGAACATGGGTATGGTGCTTCAGTTGATTGGTTTGCAATTAAAAAGGAGTATCAAGGAAAGAAATTATCTAAACCATTTATAAGCAAGTTTATTAGTTTAGCAAATAAACTAGGACATGATAAAATAATTCTTCACACTCAAACAACAACACCTTTAGCTGCTAAATTGTATTTAGATTTAGGATTTATTCCATTAAATAAAGATGATGAAATAGGTTGGAAAATACTAAAAAGATTAACTAATCATAATAAGTTAGTAGATTTTGATATGGCTAGTGATGAAGAAATGTATGATCAAAGAAATATAAGGATAGAAGAAGAATTAAACAAGATATATGGAATAGAAAACTTTTATTTTTCTGTTTGGTATAAGGATGGACTTCATAATGTTTATGTTTATTCTAATGGTATTTCAGATGAATATGAGTATTTTGAAGAGAATAATAGAATTAGATTAGTAAAATGTTAAATCTATTAAAAAATGCGAAGCTTTTAAATTGAACTAGTCAATAGTTCGTAGACACAAGAAAGCCATTATTTATTGGCTAAGTCCTTAGCCGAAATCATTAATTCAAATTCTAAATAAAATAAAGATTGCGACTATTGCCGCAATCTTTTTAAATGAAAAGAGAAGAGAAATTAATATCACTTATAATTTGATATAAATTTCCTTCATATTCGAATTTAACTGAATCATAAATAAGTATTCTGTCACTTAAATCGATATAATATGATGCCTCAGTGTTTAGAGTAGTATCTTCCAATTTTTTAAATTCAATATTACCTAAATAATCAATAGTGTCCTTTATTGAATCACCTTTAATATTATATACTACATCTTCTTTAAAATATGTAGTAAACATGTAGGCTTGTAAATATGGATTATTTAGTGTAGGAATGGATGCCTTATAATAGGTATCATCCTTATAATAATAACCATTATTAACATAAAAATTATAAGATTGATTATCATTTGTATAGAAGGTAATCCTCCTATAGCCACCACCAGCTACTGGTTCATAATGATCAGCTTTCTTTAGATTTGTATCAAAAGCGTTATAGAAGTTTGATATGTCATTATCATCAGTAGAATAAAGTGTTTTGATTAATACGCCTGGTTCAACTCCAAAAAAGCCTGATTCTAATCTGATTTCCTTTACATCCTCTTTAGTAAAATTCATATTGGATTCAGATGTATTTACATCCTTATTATTACAGCTAAATAAAAAGAATGTAGATGCAATAAATGGTACTAATAATATTTTTTTCATTTTTTCCTCGATAATTAGTAAATTAGTATTTATTATACATTATAGTGTATGCGGATGTATTTTTCAATTATTGCATAAAAAACTAAACCATTAGGCTTAGCTTTGAAATCTAGAGTTTGGCAGGGGCAGAAGGATTCGAACCCTCACTAACGGTTTTGGGATGGGCTGTTTTGAATGAAAATTCGGTAAAATTGAAATATTTTGAACGAAAATCAAGACAAAATTGTTACAAAGTTTTTTAAAAAACTTCACAAAAGTAAACTTTTTTGCACATTTTACTTTTTTCTATCCATGGTAAAATATTCTTGGGTGATAAAAAAATGGATAAGAATATAAAATGTGCTATGAAGCATTATTCTATGGATGACTATGATAATATGATTCAATTTTTAATTCAATTAAATGAAGAACGTAGAACAAACTCAAATTGGAATTGGGCAAGATTTGAGTGGATGATTGGACATTCCTATACCAATTTAGATACTATTGATACTATTGGATTGTGGTATTTTAATGATACTATTGTTGCCGCTTGTGTATATGATATGTATTTTGG
>JAILGR010000145.1 GCA_024696565.1 Acholeplasmatales bacterium
TAATAATTATTTCATTCTCAGTGGCATAACTTTAAATATTTTTATAATTATTGAAAACGCTTTATTTAAATGTTATAATTAAATTACAAGAAAAGGAGTGATATATATGAAGGTAGAAGTTGTAGGAAAGAATGGTTTTACACCATCTGAAGCAAACAAAGAATATGCGATTAAGAAGTTAGGTAAACTTAAGGACATGCTACCAGACTACGAGAATGTAGCTGCAAGAGTTGTTTGCAAGGTGTATAAGGCATACCATAAAGTAGAGGTTACAATTCCTTCTAAAAATATTATACTTCGTGCTGAAGTTATGGAAGCTGATTTATATGCAGCTATTGATGGCGCTATTGATAAATTAATGAAGCAAGTTAGACGCTATAATGATAAGGTAAAGGATAAGCTTGGTAAGCCAGGTATTAAGAGTGCTACTGTAGAAGACGCATCTAGCCAAAAGATTGCAAGAGAGAAGCATTTAGATCTTGAACCTATGACTGCAGAAGAGGCATTAGATCAAATGGAACTATTAGGTCATGATTTCTTTGTATATTTAGATAAAGAAACAAGAAAGACTAATGTAATTTATTTAAGAGCTGATGGCGATTATGCAATTTTGGAAACTGAAGCTAAATAAATAAGTTTAATATTCAATACAAATGATTAGGTTTAGGCCTAATCATTTTTTGTTTTATATTTATAAATATAACTTCGTGATTTTTTGTTGAAAATTTGTCTTTTTTATTGTATCATTATATTTGTGATATTTTAGGAAGGAACCAATTGTAAACAATTGGCGGTTAGTGTTATGGGACTAAAAATATTTGACTCTGGCTATAATGAAATGAAGCGTTGTAGCAAGCTTGCAAAGAAGATTTTAGCATTAGATGAACAAATGCAAAAATTAAGTGATGATGAATTAAAGGCTAAGACTCCTTATTTCAAAGAATTACTTAAAAATGGAAAAACATTAGATGATATATTAGTAGAAGCATATGCTGTAGTAAGAGAAGCTGCATACCGTGTTACAGGTATGAAGGCATTTGAGGTACAGTTAATTGGTGCTTGTGCTATTCATGGTGGTAATATTGCCGAAATGAAAACAGGTGAAGGAAAAACTTTAACCGGTGTTTTCCCTGCATATTTAAATGCGTTAACTGGTGATGGTGTTCATATTGTTACAGTAAACGAATATCTAGCAGGAAGAGAAACTGAAGGTGAAATTGGTGATATTTATCGTTTCTTAGGATTAACAGTTGGCCTAAACTTAAGAGAATTAGATAGACAACAAAAGAGAGCTGTTTATAATTGTGATATCATTTATACTACAAACTCAGAATTAGGTTTTGACTACTTAAGAGATAATATGGTTCCTAACTGGGAAGATGTAACTCAGTTAAAGGGCTTAAATTTCTGTATTATCGATGAGGTTGACTCAATTTTAATTGATGATGCAAGAACACCACTTATCATTTCAGGTCCAACTAAGGATGATAATGGTTTATATGAAAAAGCAGATTCCTTTGTAAAAGCTTTAAAGGAAGATGATTATGAAATTGATATTGAATCAAGAACAATTGCCCTAAAGACATCAGGCGTTGATAAGGCTGAAAAGTTCTTTAGAGTTGAAAACTTATACGATATTGAAAATAATGCTTTAGTACATAGAATTAATAATGCATTAAAGGCTGTATATATTTTTGGTAATGGAAAAGAATATGTTGTTCAAGATGGCGAAGTATTAATCGTTGACCAATCTACAGGTCGTATTCTAAAAGGACGTCAATTTAGTGAAGGCTTACATCAAGCACTTGAAGCTAAAGAAGGCGTAGAAATTAAAAAAGAAACTATTACAGTTGCAACTATTACATACCAAAACTTCTTCCGTATGTATAAGAAGATTTCTGGTATGACAGGTACAGCAAAGACTGAAGAAGAGGAATTCTTAGATATTTACAATATGTATGTTGTAGAAATTCCAACAAACCGTCCTGTAATTCGTATTGATGATCCGGATAAATTATTCTTAACTCCTGAATTTAAATTCCAGGCTTTAGTTAAAGAAATTGTTGAACGTCATGAAAAAGGTCAACCTATCTTAGTTGGTACTGCCAACGTTGAGACTTCTGAATTAGTTCATAATATGTTAGAAAAAGAACATTTAGCTCATGAAGTATTAAATGCTAAAAACCATGCTAGAGAAGCTGAAATTATTGCTCATGCTGGTGAACTTGGTGCGATTACTATTTCTACAAATATGGCTGGTCGTGGTACCGATATTAAGCTTGGTGAGGGCGTAAAAGAATTAGGTGGTTTAGCCGTATTAGGTACTGAAAGATTTGAATCAAGAAGAATCGATAACCAATTAAGAGGTAGATCTGGTAGACAAGGTGACCCTGGTTATTCTTGTTTCTTCATTTCTTGTGAAGATGACTTAATGCAAAGATTTGGTGGCGATTCATTTAAGGCTAGATTAGCATCTATTGTTCGTATGATGAATGATGAAGATGAATCATTACCTATTCAATCTAAGATGTTAGCAAAGATGGTTACTATGGCTCAAACTAAGATTGAGGGTTTAAACTATGATTCTCGTAAGAATGTCTTAAAATATGATGATGTTGTTCGTCGTCAAAGAGAAACATTCTATGCTGAACGTCAACAAGTAGTTAAAGCTGAAAATCTATTAGATTTATTAAAACAAATCATGAAATCAGCAATTGCCCATGTTGTTCAAACATTCATGGATTCAAAAGAAGAATTTGATGATGAAAAGTTAACTAAGACATTTAATGAAAGATTATTTGGTCAAAATTTAGTAGATGTTAACAAAGTTAAAGCATTAGATGATGACCGAGATATCGTTAATTATGTATTTGAATGTGCTGCTACAGAATTTGATAATCGTTTAGTTCAAATTAGAAAAGATTTATCTGAGATTATCCCACCTGAAGTTAGTGCTGAAAATCCTAATATTCTTGATGAACAAATCAGTTTATTCATTAAGCGTATAATATTACCTATCTTAGATAGAAATTGGCGTGAGCACATTGATGATATGCAAGGCTTCCGTCAAGGTATTTATTTACAACAATATGCTCAAACTAACCCACTTGAATTATATCAAAGAGAAGGTTATGAGAGATTTGAAAAATTAAACTTTAAGATGAATGAAGAAATCTTAATTTCTGCAATGCATGCTAGAATTAGAGTTCAAAGAAAGGTTGAAGAACCAAAGGATGAATTAAAGAGCTTAAGAACTAACCAAGATTTATCTACTACAAGAAGTCAATCTCCAGTTAGAAGAGCAGTTAATGCAAATGATAGATTTGCCAATGTTGGTCCTAATCAACCATGCCCATGTGGTTCTGGTAAGAAGTTTAAATTCTGTCATGGTTTAAGACACTAAATATCTTTAGCACACCAAAATATAACGGTGTGCTTTTTTAGTGTCTTAATAACTTTAAAATGAGTAAATATACTAATAGAAGATATGATTTAGTTATAGAATTTTATTAAAAAAAATAGTATAATTATACTATAAGTCCGATTGGTAGTGATATTATGTTATATTTTGGTTTTTCGCTTA
>JAILGR010000187.1 GCA_024696565.1 Acholeplasmatales bacterium
TGAATTGTATAAATAGTGTATTTAAGATGGCATCAAATTATGTGATTACTGATGGTAATGGTAATTATATTCAAAGAAGTGGCAATACCATTATAAATACTGATGATCCAGCTGACGCAACTGTATGGGTGTTTTCAACTAATGGAGCTAATGTATCAGGAACTATTTCTGATATTACAAATCTTAACATGAAATTAAACATCGATGGTACATCTTTAGTGGCAGGTAGTACTAATACAAGTTGGAATTATGATGGTTCAAATATTTTTAATGGTTCAAATGTAATAAAATTTGATGGTTCAAATTGGGTTGTTGATACTCAAAATACTTACCAAATTTATTATAATGGTCATTATTTAAGATATAATAACGGATTGGTTGATACATCAACTCAATCACAAGGAACTATGTGGACATTATCCAATACTTTATTAAATGTTAATGGTACTGGTACAATTTCAGCTAATGGTAGATATTTAAGATACTATAATGGATTAACTACTACTAATCAACAAAATCAAGCAACTACTTGGTCGCATGATAATTATGGTATTTATTACACAAGTGGTGGCACTAAAATGTACATTCAGTATATAAGTGGAACTGGATGGGTGGCTCAAGCTATGGTGCAAAAGCCTTCACACCAGTATTATATATCATATGGATCAAATTATTTGAGCATAAGTAATGGCTCAGTTGTTCGACAAACAACTCAATCAAGTGCGACAATTTGGACTTTCTCTGATATTTCAAATTCTAATTATCCATCAGGATACATATCAGCAATGTCAGGTAATACTGAGTATTATTTACAGGGACAAACAGCTTCTGGAAATTATATATATCGACTAGTGTTATCAACTAGCGCTGGTCATTATTTTGAAAACCAAAACGGATATTTATTTGATTCTGATGTAAATTCATATATTATATATTATAGTAATAATGGAACTTATTGGTGGTCCTATGCAGGACAATATAATACATTGACTTTTACAAACATTACAGATGATTCACCTGAAAATACACCATTTGGATCATTTGGTGTGTATACAAATTATACATCTAGAGCGAATAATGTGGCTATTAATATGAATACAACATCTGGTTCAGTTTATGATTTAGCTTGCACAAAAGAAGTTAAGGCATCTGAATTTAGTTATATACCACTTAATACTCTATATGACAATAATAATGTAACTTTTAATGTTGATAATTCTAATACTGGATATATAGTTGGTGGTGGACGAGAAACTTCTGGTCAAAAAGCGGATTACCGTGTTTCCCAGTATGCGATTAGTAATATATCTAGTTCATATGCGTCTGGTTCTTGGAAGTCAAATGCAATCTTAACAATTGGTGATTCTGGGTATGGTACTAACAAATATATCGGAAGTAATTCTTACTTGGAGAGTAATTTTTCAAAATATACTAGTTCTAAGTCACAATTATTGACAACTTTATCAGGAAATTCAAGTTATGTGTATGGAATGCACTTTATGGATTCTACAATTAACATAAATAATTTAGTCGTAGCACCTAAAGTGAAAATTAATGGTCAAGAATATACTGATTATGAAATGCCAGAAGATTGTATTGACTTTAAGGTAGATTCCAAAGGTTTTATTAATTTCTTTGCTGGATGCTATTATCCTGATAATGACTGTTTCTTTTCGTTACATCAAATAATAAGAGATTCAAATAACAAAATTATCGATATTAAGCATATATCAAAGATTTATTCAGCGAATTCCACTTATGGTAATGGTTGGAAAGCAGCAGATAACATTTATCAATATGCTGATGGAACATGGTCTGGTGCAAATGTATCATCTAATTCTATGTATACAAAAACCTTTGATAAGGCATGGATAGAAACTCCAGAAGAAATATCAGGTAATGGTGGAGATTTATCAGATAATTTCGGAACATATTTGTTCTATTTCGAAATACCTGTTAATAAGGGAGAGTATGCCTTAGGATCTGTTGAAAATAATACAAGTTCAGGCGGAAGTACCACAGGTACTGGTGCGTATTTAATTTATCTAGACATTGGCGCTAATGCAGCTTCAGTGGATAGAACAGAAATTACACAACAAACTACAACTACAAAAGAAGGGTTGGTATATGTTAACGGTATTCAAATTCTTGCTACAGGTTCATCATACTCTGGTGATGCTGATTCAGCAGTAGCTATTATTACAAAAGCAAATGCGACAGCTGTTGGAATTAATAATGATATTGATATCACAAGAAATTCAGATACCATAACATTTAGTAATTCACTTAATCTAGATTCGACATATAAAGGAGATTCTATAACGTTAAGTGGAGCTACACTTGTTCCAGTATCGACACAAACAACTTATTCTAAAGTCCTCAGATATGTAGATTATAACCGATCGACGGATAAGCTCTACTATACAACAATTTATAATAATGGTAGTGCTAATACAGGTTATGATTGTTATTCAGTTGATAAGAATACAGGGGTTAAAACACAAATCACTGATACTTCAGATCAAGCAGAATGGGGATTATTAAAAATTGTAAATGGTTCAGGAACTCATACTACTGATGTTACAGATTCTGCATTTGCATTTACTACATCAACTACAACTACAATATTAGATTATTATACATATATTGATACTAGTGCTTTAGCAACATTGACTCAAACAATAGAGATGTCTGTTTCTGAAGATACAGTATCTACAAAACCAACAGATGGTGATTATGTATTTGAACATATCTATGAATTAGTAGGAGATGCAATTACTATGGCACCTAGTGGTTTAGTTGTATATATTGGACCAACAGTTAAGGCACAAGCTTCAATTTCAGGACCTACAAATAATGTAGTAACTGTAACAGTTGGTAACTATACATTTACATTTAATGCTAACGCAGGAAATGATACAAATAAAACAGTCACTATTTACATTACATCTTAAAAAAAGGAATTGGGTGCTCTAAATTTCTAGGAGTAGATTAAAATTCGACCTTTCAATTATACGGAGTAGATACCTATAAATTTGACGGAGTAATTGAAAAATTCACCCCATAAGAAATAAGGAGTACCACCTTTAAACAAAGGAGTAAAACTATAAAAGGCACACCTGCAAAGGTGGCCTTTTTTGTCGTCTAGTCTTGTTAATTTCTTAGTTTTCTTTCTTTATGTATGGTTTTCTTTTCTTACCAATATTTTTATTAGTTGTAGGTTTTCTATAACCTTGGATAGGCTCTGTTTTATTTATAGAGAACATCATTCGAGTTCTTAATCTTTCAAAATTGGTATAACCATTAGATACTTTAATGATAGTCTTAATGTCGCTATTTTTTCTTAGATTACCATTAGATATTCTATATCCATTTAATTTAAAAAATGAATTAATAATTTCTGTTTTCCACTCTAAGAGAAGAAATCTAAACTTAGAGTATTCTTTGATACCACATGTCCTAAACGTTTCACATAAATCATCATATCGTTCTTCAGCATTTTCATAAGTGGCAGTTAGGTTGAATTCTCTATAAGATTCTTTAAGATAATAAGCAAGCTTAAGCTCATCACTGACCTTTAGCATAGTTTCAATAAGTAAAGCTATAGTCATCGTTTGATGAGTTTTTCTGATTTCTATAGTTTGTCCTGGATCTTTTATATTCATTAATAAGAGTTTCCAGAATTTCTTGAAGTACCAATAGTAGTAGGAATTCTCTTTCTTTAAAAATTCGTGTTGTTTCATTATTCTGATTCTTATCTTATTAAAGCATTCATTTAAATTCTTAATCACATGAAAAGAATCGGCACAAACAATAGAAAAAAAGGCAAGCAAAGCCTAGAAATATCGCGATAATTCCTGTACAAATCCATAGATACAGCAAATACCTTTTCTTTTTCTTCCATATCTATTTTGGCAAAATAATCGATAAGATAATTCTTATGTCTACAATCTAGAACATCTATGATTTTATGGTGAATAGGATCATATAATACGCAGCAGTATTTATATTTGGATACCTTCCTGACATATACTTCATCAATAGCTAAAACTTCAGGTAAGCATCCTCGTTTGATGTCTACTTTTTTATCAAATAGGTTTTGAACATAAGTAACAGATAAATGTGGTTGTACTGATAAAGAAATATATATGGCAGGAAACACTCGTTTAGGTTGGTATAGGCAGTGTGGCATGAAAACCGTTGGGTATATCTTTAACATGTGCATATGGTATTTTAAAAGTGTAGGTTAGCCCTTCAGAAATGTAGGTTGACAATCTATGCTTTTCTGTTAGAATTTGTTAGATTATTCACTCAGATAGATTGAGACTATTATGGAAATATATACTAGGCATATATAGTAAAACATTATTGATTTTTGTAAGCAAAATCAATGTTTTTGAAACATAACAAACCGTATAGAAATTAAAAGTAAAAATATATCATTGCATTGTATGAAATACAATGATTGTAGATTATCATTTTGTATGCAACCAATAACAAATAATATTATCAAAATAAATGAAGAAAATCCTTCAAATAATTTGGCTATAATATAGTCATTTTAAATGAAGGACTTTTATGTTATCATTAAAAAATAAAAGTAGTTGAAGCACTAAAGAAGCCTATGATCCTTAGAGGTAAATTGAAAAAAATATCTTTTGTTCTCCCAAAATTGGCTTATTAGACAAAATATATTTGTTTGTCTAATAACAATAAAAATATTAAAAAAATTAGACATAAACATTATTGTGTCTAACAAAATTATTTAAAAAATATTAAAAAAATGCCCATTTCACATTGAAAAGAATGGTGTTGTATGATAATATTTAATTACATTAAAAATCAAATAGTTAGTGGCAAAACTAGAGCAATCTAGTGACGCAAAGCTATAGGGTCTTTTATAGACAGCCAGTTGCAAAGCTGAGTAGTTTTTTTTGCAACTGGCTTATATTTTTCTATAACGGTGGTAGCGTTTTCTGTTAGGAGGTGTTTTTGATGAAAAGAAGAAATAAGATAATTATTTGTATAATTGCTATACTTCTTTTTGTTGTTGGCTCAATTTCTGCAGTAGCTGCAATTATTGCTAGATTATCTGTCAGAGGCGACATTGAGCTTACTACAACAACTTTAGATGCAGAAGCTACATATACATCATCAGCATCAAGCTTTAATTTAAGCTATTCCTCTGCAGGGGATAGTAAATATGTAACTGCGACTGTTACAAATAATACAACTACAGATTCCCTACATGTATTCCATGAGATTTCATTACAAAGTGGTGGATCTAATGAATTACTAGCTGCAATTTTAGTTTATTATAATTCTGAATATTTAGGAACTTTATCCTCTATTATTTCAAATCAAACACCACTTACTAGTGAGACATCTTTTGTTGCTCCTGGTAAGTCAATATCCGATAGAATTACCTTTGAATTACACAATAGTGCTCCATCCGGCTTATTTGATGGTAAAGCATGTAACATTACATTAACTACATATACTGAGAACATGGATTATGAGAAGTATATTCTTGTAACCAATGAAAGTGAATTAAGTGCTGCTATTACAGATATAAATAGTGGCTATTTTGATGTTGTTCCAACAATAGTACTTGGAAATACAATTACTTTAACTAACTCTATTACAATTGAAAATAGAACTACTATTGCAACAAATGGATATTCATTAACTGGAAGCATTACTATTAATGACACTACTTCAACAAACCCTGATGCCTTATTAGAAATCCTAGGTTCAGGTAGTGTATCTAGCGTTATACTTGGCGCTAATTATGATGTTAGTGGCGCTAAAAATTTAGTTAAGGAATATGCACTAAAAAAAGCAGAAAAAGGAATAGTATCTTCGACACCATTAAATATTATTGGACCTTATGGTTTCTATAATCTATCTGTTACAACAGACGGATTAACATCCTATACAAGGCCAAATTTAACAGGTAGTGTAAACTATAATACTATATCAAAAATCACTTTAGGTGGAGATACAGTAGTAGAGGTTAAGGTATTAGGTAGTGTAGGAAGCCTTGCAGCTTCAAATCTGTCTCATATGCCAACCGCTGGTGAAATCATTTCTAAAGATATTTTCCTTCCTACATCTATTCCAAATGAAAATGCAAGCATCAGCTGGCAATCTAGCAACGA
>JAILGR010000195.1 GCA_024696565.1 Acholeplasmatales bacterium
TTAACACCAATCATTTGACCCATGAAAGCTTTAGCTTTTGAAATTCTACCTTTCATAGCAACGAATGTTAAATCATCTAAGAATCCCATTTGATGACATTTACATTTGTTTTCTTCAACCCACTTTGCAACTTCATCAATAGATAGACCTTTTTCTCTTTCCATTGCGGCACGAACACAAAGTAGACCAAAACCAGTAGAATAACGTAATGAATCAATTACGATTAACTTACGTTCTGGATATTCTTCTCTTAATTCTTTACAAGCTTTATTAGCAAATGCATTTGTTGCACTTAAGCCTGTAGATAAAGTGATACATAAGATATCTTTACCTTCATCTAAATATTTTTTAAACTCTTCCTTGAATTCATCAGGAGAAGCAGGGGCAGTAGTATATAAAGAATTTTTAGTTTGTGGATCAAAATTCTTTTTATTTTTAATGTCCTTGTAAAATTGTTCTGGGGTAGTGAAATCCCATTCTAGAGTAGTACGTCTTTCAGTACCATCAGGTAATGTCATATGTCCCATTACATACTCAATGTTAAATCTCTCTCTTAATTCCTTTGATAAATCACAAGCGGAATCAGCAATAATAACAAAACTCATTTATAATTACACTCCTTATTAAGTTTATCAATATTGTATCAAAAAAAGGCATTAAAGTAAATTATACCACAAAAATAATATACAAATTAAACGATTATGTAAAAGTGATTTTTTAATAATATTGTTATTTATTATCCTAGGCATAATTTTGGTGCCTTTGTTTACAAAGGAAGGCATTTTTAGTATAATTATAATGTTAGATTTTTCTAATATTGAGGGTTTATTATGAGTGTTATGAAATTAAATGGAGTATTATTCCGTAATTTATGTGTAGGTGGCTTAAATGCTATCTCTCAAGAAGAAAAGAAAATAAATGGCTTAAATGTTTTCCCTGTACCAGATGGTGATACAGGTACAAATATGAAGCTTACTATAGAACATGGTGTTAATGATTCAGATTCTGAAGCAAACATTGGGAAATTCTCTTTAAAGCTTGCAAGAGGAATGTTACTTGGAGCAAGAGGAAATTCTGGTGTAATCTTATCCCAAATTTTTAAAGGTATTTCTAAATATCTAAAACAATTTGCAGAAGTTAATGCAGTTGAATTTAAAGATGCATTAATTAGTGGATACCAAACAGCTTATGATGCAGTTGTTAATCCTGTTGAAGGAACAATCTTAACTGTATGTAGAGAAGGTATTTTAAGAATTCAATCTCTAATTACTGAAGAAACTTCATTTGAAGAATTATTTGATTTATATATTAATTCTATGAAGAAGGTTTTAGAATTAACTCCTGAATTATTACCAGTTTTAAAAGAAGCAGGAGTTATTGATTCAGGTGGAGCTGGATTCATTGTTATTTTTGAAGGAATGAATAGTGTTTTACTTAACAAAGAATTACCACAAGATATTTCTTATATGGGTAAGACAAAGAAAATCTTATTTGATGAGAATTCAACTTTAGAATATGGTTATTGCACAGAATTTATTTTACAATTATTAAATTCTAAATGTAATATTGATGAATTTGATAATAATAGTTTTATTGAGTTTTTAAAAACTAAAGGGGATTCTATTATTTGTTTAAAAGAAGATAGTATTGTTAAGGTTCATATTCATACAATGACACCAGGTGTTGTTATGAATGAAGCTCAAAAATATGGTGAATTCATAAATTTAAAAATTGAAAATATGCAAATAGAACATAATGAGGTTTTAGAAGAAAAGAAAAAACCAAAGAAAAAGATTGCATATATTTGTGTATATCAAGGAACTGGATTTAAAGATTTATATGAAGGCTTTGGTATTGATATTTTAATTGATGGTGGTAAAACTATGAATACTTCAACAGAAGAATTTATAGAGGCTATGAATCAAATCGATGCTGATGATTATGTTATTTTACCTAATAATAAGAATATTTATTTAGCTGCAATGCAAGCTGCAAAATTAAAAGATGAGAAGCATGTTCATGTTATTAAGACTAAATCATTAGTTGAAGCTTATTTTGCAGTATCATTATTAGATATGGATTTAAATACTTCAATTGATGAACAATTAAGAAATTTAAATACAGGATTAAATAATTCTCATACCTTTGGTGTTACAATGGCAGTAAAAGATTCATTATATAATGGAATTAAAATTGAAAGAGGCGATTTTATTTCTGTGTTAGATGGTGAAATTATATTGACATCTAAAACTGCTCAAAGTGCTGTTATTGATGGATTAAGAAAGGTAGAAGGAATTGATGATAAAGAAGTAATCATCCTATTTAGAGGAAAAAATCTATTAGAGGATGAGGCAGATGAAATACTAGATGTAATACAAAATGATTATCCAAACGCAAGCTCTGGTTGTCTTGATGGAGATCAAGATACTTATGGAGTTTTAATTGGTATTAGCTAGGAGGCTTTATGATAAATCTATATATCTATGAATTAGATAATATGAAAGAAGTAGAATTACCAGACAATTTAAGTCTACATTGTAATAAATATACATTAGAACATTCTAGATTGGTTTCTAGATATGCTTATTCTTTATTAGTAAAAATATTAGAAAATGCTAATTATAATCCTAAATTAATTACATTTACTAATGATGGAAAGCCAGTTCATCCTCATATTTCATTTTCGATTTCGCATTCTAAAAACTATATTGCGATTGCGATATCTGAAAAGTCTGTTGGTGTAGATGTTGAGGGAATCTTCTTAGATGAAAGATTGAAGATGGCTCAAAAGATTTTAACATTAGAAGAATTAGATGTATTTAATCATAAGTTAGATCAAAATGGTTATTTAACAGAAAAATGGACATTAAAAGAAGCTTATGCAAAATTCTTAGGTACTGGTTTAATTCAAAAAGTTTTACAAACTACAGTTGAAGGTATATCTATTAATGTTAAAGGGGCAGTAGTGTCTGTTTACCCTAAGGATACTTTAAAAATGTATTATGAAAATAGGGAGATTTATTAATGGAAAATGTTAACAAAGTTGTAGATTGTAGAACTAAAGCTTTAATTAATTCTAATCATACATTTAAAGATATTTTTGATATTATGTTTAAAAAAGGAGATTATATCCTAGGAGAATATAATGATGGATATAATATTTATACAGTAAGTTATGAAGAAGCTAAAAATAAAATATTTAATTTAGCTTATTCAATTAATCAAAAATATCCTAATTTAAAAGATGAATATATTGGAATTGCGAACGAATCTACTATTGAATGGATTTATATTTACTGGGCAATTCTTGCCTCTGGGAATAAGCCTTATTTGATTAATTTAAGACATCCTAAAGGATTTGTTAATCAATTATTAAAAAGCTTAAATATTAGCTATTTAATAGGTAATGTTGATATTTATGATGCAATACTTATTAAGTTAGAAGAATTAGATTTAAAATATGATTTAAATTATAAATTTGAATTTGCTAACGAGATGGCTCTATCTACATCAGCTACAACATTAAAAGAAAAAATAATCTTTTATAATGGTTTAGAATTATCTAATCAAATACTTAATTGTAAACAAGTATTAAAAGAAAATAAACAAGTA
>JAILGR010000197.1 GCA_024696565.1 Acholeplasmatales bacterium
TAATAATCATCACATTCTTTATCATACATTTCACTCAAGATAGAATAAAATGCTGAAGCACTTTTTTTATCTAATTTTATGTCTAAATGTGTTTTTAATTCTTGAATTAAATCTATATTATTTAAATAAATTTCCCTAATTAAAACACTTCTTTCTTTTAATTTTTTACTAAAATCTTCAAAAGATTTTGTTTCAAATAATTCATCATCAATGGCTAGTTGTCTTTGATGATTTTTTATATATTCATTTTTAAAATAGTCAACAAATAAGCTAAATTCCATAATGACTCCTTTATCTTATAATTTTGATAATATTATATACTATTTTTAGAAAAATAGGAATGTTTTATAGTCATGTAATTAAATAGCAAGACCAAAGAAAAAGGGAATTGTTTGGCAATTCCCTTATTTGAATTAACGATTCATGTTTAATTCTTTATCAATATTGAATAGTCTTGTTTTGAACTTTTCAATCTTATCCTCAATAGGATTTAATCTTGAAGCAAGTTCACGCTTCTTTGTTACAATTTGCTTTCTAACCTTAGTTAAATCGTCCATATGCTTAGCACGTTCTTTATTAGATAAAGTAGGATTATCCTTTAATACTTGTAAACGAATTGCTTCAGCTTCTAAGCCTTTTAATTCATTTAATTCAGCCATTTTTAATTTAGAGTTTTCAAGTTCGAAAATCTCATGGTCTAATCTTTGTCTTTCTTCTAATAACTTAGCCTTTTCTTCTTGGTGAGTTTCCCAATACTTTTCATTCTTAAGTTTTTGATCAACTCTATCACGCTTACGAATATCAACGAATTTATCATCAAGTTTTCTCTTCGCTGCAGTGATACGCTCTAGACGTATATTTTGTTCTGACATAGAACATTTAACAGATTCTTTAATCTTAGTACCTGATACTTTATGACCACAATTACGAATAATTGCTTCATGCATTTTTACAATATTTGATAAAATGGCTGTAACGGTACCATGCTTTTTAGCAACGTCCATTAAATAATCCCATGCATTAATACATGCATCTTGTGTAGCTACGAATTTTGCATATGCTGGATCTGTTTGAGTTTCTGCTTTCTTACCGAAGGCTTGAATACCTGCCTTTGATACTGCAGTAACTACAGCACTTACGTTAGATGCTAATTTATCTTCATAAGCGACCATGTCAACACCAAATGTTTGGTTTGCCAAACGTAAAATTGGGTCAACAATGTCGATTGTTTCCTTTACTTTAGCAAAATTTTCATCTGTAGGTTGTCTTTTGAATTCCATCGAACTTCTTAAAACATACGCAACCATAGAGTCGATTACGTTTTGTCTTACTGTAAATTGGTAGTCTTCAAAATCTGCCTCACCTGCGTTTTGTAAAGCCGTATTCCAACAATTGATACATTCCTTAAAACGGAAATTACTTGGTGTAGTTTGTTTACCTGCACAGTTTCCTTTCATAATCCATGCATCGGAGTTAGTAGCGTCAAGCTCAATTACACGGTTTGCATAATTTTCAGCATCTACATAATTTTCTGAATCATACGCATTTTGAGAAAGTATAAATAAATTCTCAATCATTTGAGCTGTACCAACACCTACAGTATTAACTACTTCTGGCTTTACAGCTGGTGCTGTTTTCTTTGGCATAACTGCTGCTGCTGGTTTTTGAGGAGTTGAAGTTGGTTTCATTACTACAACTTTCTTTACAGGAGCAGGTTGGCCGTGTCCTGGTTTAGCAGAACTTGGTTCTGTAACCGGAGGTTTTTTGACTTGCGAAATAATCGATTTCGCAGTCTTTGAATCATTGGTTGAAGCACTCGCGGGTTTACCTACAACGACCTTACGAACAATCGTAGGTCCTTTTGGTTGCATTACCGGTGTTTCATCCTCATACGATTCGTTTGCTGGTGCTTTTCTTACTTGTGTTTCACTTTTACTGCTCGGCTCATCTGGTACTTCCACGAACATTCCTCGTGCTTCTTCAATAGTGTACTTTGCTCCACAAACCTGGCATTCGAACATACCGGCAAGCTTGACAAAGTCGGATTCGCCACACAAATCACAAACTATCTTTTTCATCGGTTTTCTCCTTCTATTAATTTTTTTGTTTTGTTTTTTTACTCTTCCGCGGCAGTTTATCCCTAGTATTTTGGTCAGGAGTAAGTTTTTTTAATTTAAGAATAACTAGTACTGCAAAATGGGCAATATCACGTTGACTAACTAGTTCAAGCACCAACTATAGTTAGTACGCTTATTATTAATTAAGTTTGCGTTTGCAGACTTGTGATATATAATCACGCGTTATTATGTAGGGACTGCAATTTGTATTTATAATACAATATTTATTGTAATTAGGGCGCATTAAAGAATATGCGTACAACTACAATTAACATTATTATACCTTATTATGAAAACCTTTTCAATACTTTTTTATTTAGTCATATTTTTAATAAAAACAATAATTTGAAATAACATTATTATTACAAAGAAAAAACAGGCTTTTACATAGCCTGTTGTGAATAAACTAATTTTTGTTGATAGATTCTTTCATAAATTTCTTTCCAAACTCTATAATTTTCTTCCATCATATAGCTTATTTTTTCTTGATTATTACCAATAGCATTAGGTTTTATTGGTTTCCCAATATGAATTGTATATTCTTGAACCATAAAGCCATCTTTTCCTACAATATCAGAATCTTTCATTGTAATAAAGCATGGTACTACTGGCACATCTGCTTTAACAGCAAATTGGAATGCACCCTTTTGAAGTGGTTTTGGCTTCTTATAGTTCCACCACATACTTTGTTCTGGATATACTAATACTAAATTACCTTTTTGTAATAATTTATTAGTAGATCTCATAAATTGTTGCATAGCCTTTTGATTAGAAGCTAAAGGTAGGGTATAACAATTTCTCATTAAGAATCCATAAAAGCCAGGGAAACTTGTATAATTTCCTTCACGAATTACACGGTAAAATCTTTTCTTTCTTCTTTCTTTACCCTTAGTAATACTTGCTTCATAAGCCACTTGAATCGCAAATGAATCAAAAGCATTAAAGTGGTTACAAGTTAAAATGGCACCTGTTTCTAGATTCTTAAGGTTTTCAATACCTTCAATATCCTTAATAATCATTTGTTTTTCACGAATAATCTTATTTAAGAATCTTCTAGCAATAAAATATGCAAATTTAGTTTTCATCTTAGAAGAAACTTTTTCTTTTAAATAATCAACCTCACCTGGTTTAATTTCACGGCTTGGTGGATCTTGTTCAACATCTTCAGAAAATCTACCAGTTAATTCATAATCACGAATCTTTTTCATGATTCTTAGTCTATCAATTGAATGGATAGCAATCTTGTTTTCTTCTTTTAATTTTAAATAAGAATCTTCTCTTAATGTTTCAGCTAAAGCTAATTCTTCTAATTTTTTAGATGCTTCCATATCTTTTTTAACTTGTTCTTCTGTATAGTTATTTAAGATATTTAATATTTCACCATAAGATGGAGTCATTTTACAATATTTCCAGAAATATTTAGCTAAAGGTGCATCAGCAATATGCCATGGCTTACCCCACATAATATAATGAATCATATTAATTTCATTATCTTTATATGGAATAGTTCCATAAATTTCTGTGTTCCAGCTATTATGAATCCATTTAACTTTATTGTTACAAATTACATTTAAGTAATCTTCATCTTGAGTAACTGTAAAACGATATACGCCAAGTAAATTAATAAATTGATCTAATACACAATCTTCACGGAATAATTTAGAATTGATTAATAATAAGCCCGCGTTAAAGAATTCATCTCTTTTAACACCACAAACCTCTTCTACATAATCACCAAATACTTTAGATTGAAGCATGGCTTGTTCATTACAAGCTCCTACATAATTATTCTCTAAATCATGTTCATAGAATTTAGAAATATCTCCTAAAACAATTGTATCTGAATCGATATAAATTGCCTTATCATATTCATTAAACATTTCAGCTATAAAAAATCTAAAATATGTTGTCTTGTTATAGTAATCTCTAACAGGCAATCTAGATTCAATAGATTCATAATATTTATTTACATCAACATATTCAACAGTGAAATTATCTTTTTTAACACTCTTAAATTTCTTTTTAGTTTCTTCTTTAATATCTGTGTTTAGGATGTATGCTTTATAATTATAATCATTAGAAGCATTTTCCATAATTGACTTTAAAGTAACCATTGTAAACTTTACATATTTGTCATCACAGGCAAAGAAAATAGGTATTATTCCTTTTTTATTTTTCATAAAATCTAACCTCCTTATTGAAGTCACAAATAATATAAATGTATTTATTATATATGTCAATAATCTTGTGCGCTACACCTAATTCTAACCAAATTCTACTATAGAACTTGAACTCTACTGTGAGTAGAATTTAATTCTACCCCCTTTTTTTTACGGGAAAAAGCGTGTATAATCTTGGTATGAGCGATTTAAAGAAGATAATAGCTAAGAATTTAACTGAGCTAAGAAAATCAAAAAAATATACACAACAAGATATAGGCGATATGGTTCAATACTCTGATAAAGCCGTTTCAAAATGGGAGAAAGGAGAATCATTACCTGATATAGATGTTTTATATCAGCTTTGCAACATCTATGGTGTTACCCTAGATTATTTAACCCATGAAGGCTCAATAGAAGATAAGAAAGATTTCTTAATTCCAAAATCAGAATATAGAAATAAAATCATTATTACAGCCCTATTCTCATCATTCATTTGGATGGCTGTAATAATAGTATATGTTTATTTAAACAACCCTATGAATAAAGATACTGGAATCAATTTCTGGCCTATTTTCATTTGGGCTATTCCACTAAACTGTGTCTTACTTTGGTTTTTAAACATGAAATGGGGTAGAAGATTATGGTTTATAATTATAGCATCTATCTTTGTATGGAGCTTGATTACTTCCTTCTTCGTCCAAATCATGGTTAGTACCAACTATGAGAATTTCTGTTGGATGTTATTTTTAATAGGAGTTCCTATTCAAATAGCTTTAGTATTATTAAGTCAACTTAAACATTATTAAAAGTCCCCTGTGGGACTTTTTTTACGCTTTAACTATTTTATTAGAAACAACTTTAAAACTAAAATTATTCTCCTTTTGTAATGAATCAATTACATGAGAATAATCTTTATTAATCTTTTTAACTTCATTATGTAAAACTATAGAGATATTCTTAGAATTACATAACTCAATTAAATGATTAAGGTCATTTTTAAATGTATTAACATCTACATTATTAATAATATCTCCTTCGCCTAAAGCTAAAAAGATACCATCAAATTCCATCTTATTTATGAATGCTTCTACTAATACAATTGCTTCTTTTACAGTTAAGTTCTTCTTTGATAAATTATACACATCATACTTTTTATATAATCTAGTTAAGAAATATCCCTTTTCTAAATAATATAGACCATTAGTAATATATTCTCTTAAACAATGAGAACAACCTGCAATTAGAATTCTTTTTTTCATAACGAACACCTCACATTTAGAAACTATCTCATCTAGTTTTCAATACCATATTATACCAATTATAAAAACTTGTCAACCATTTTTGTTATATTTTGTTGTAATTTTATTAGACACGTGATAAAATTTAAGAAACGGAGGATTCTTTTATGGATAACATTAAACAAGCATTAGAAAATTGGATGAACGAATTAAGTAATTTTAGCTTCAAGGATTATGAAGCACTACCTGATATAGATTTATATATGGATCAAGTTGTTACATTTCTAGATAAACAATTAAGTATATTCCAAACATCTACATTAGATAAACAAATTACTCCATCTATGATTAATAATTATGTAAAGGGTGAAGTATTACCTTCTCCTATTTCTAAAAAATATAATAAAGAACATTTAGCTTTAATTGAAGAAATTTGTACATTAAAACAAGTATTATCAATTGCTGAAGTTAAACAAATTCTAGATTCCGAATATAAAGATGTCACAATTAAAGGTGATACATTTAATAAATTCAATCAAATGAATAATAATAAAATTCAAGAATCTGTTGAAAATGCCTTTAAACAATTAAACGATATTGATGAAAATGATACTGCTGCCTTAACTAATATGGCCCTAGATTTCGCTATGACAGCAAATACATATATTCAAATTTCTAAAAGAATTCTATATCTAATTAGAGCATATGATGCTTATGAAAAGGCTAAAGAGGAAAGAGAAAAGAAAAAAGAGAAAAAAGAAAAGCCAAATGAGAATGTAGATTCTGAAAATAATGATAATAATGAATAATGAAAAACACATCAGGAATTTAAACCTGATGTGTTTTCTTTTTGTAATACTAAACCTACTTCTTGTTTCTTTTCTAAATAATCTTTATGAAGATAAACAACTAATCGATAAATACCATATTCTATCATAAATACAGATAATGTTCCAAATAGGTAAATAAAGCATTTAATATCAAAAAGCTCCATTTGGAGCTTTTATTTGCATAATTCTTTTGATCTTTTTGTGCAAGCTTCACTACAAGCGTCTATTGCCATATCAAAGCCATTATCATATAGTTTTTCTAAACCAGCTATAGTTGTTCCACCCTTTGAACAAACATTATCTATTAATGTATCAATATTATCACTAGATTCTAATACCAATTCAGCAGATGATTTAATTGTTTCTAAGCATAAGTTTTTAGCCACTTCATAATCTATTCCTTCTTTTACTGCTTTATCAATGAAGCATTTAGCAAAATAGAATAGATATGCTGGCATAGAACCATTAAGTGGTAATGATTCATCCATTTTATTTTCACTTATTTCTATTGCAACACCTATAGAATTAAAAATATCTAAAGTTGTTTTGAAAAATGGGTTAGTTGTATCATTAGCACATACTGTAGTTACACCTTTTGAAATCTTAGCAGGAGTATTTGGCATACATCTAACTACATAGCCATTTTTAAAGAATTTAGATACATATTTGATTGTTAATCCTGCCGCAATAGTTATAATAGAACGATTTTTAAAATCATATTTATGAGAATCTTTTAATACCTCTTCAAACATTTGAGGTTTAATTGCTAATATAATTATTATAGTATCTTTAAATAGATCATTAACATCATTTGTAACATTATATCCTAATTCTTGATATTTATTTAATTTATCTTGGTTATGAATATATAATAATATGTCTTCTTTTTTATATAAATTTGATTTAATAATGCCATTTAAAATGGCAGAACCCATATTACCAACACCTAAAATACCAATTTCCATATTATTCTCTAACCTCACCATTACCATGAATTTGATACTTATAAGTTGTGATTTCTTTTAATCCCATAGGGCCTCTTGCATGAAGTTTGGCCGTAGATATACCAATTTCAGCTCCAAACCCAAAACATCCACCATCAGTAAATCTAGTTGATGCGTTATGGTATACACAAGCTGAATCAATTTCATTTAAAAATCTTACTGCAGATACTATATCATCTGTAATAATAGCTTCCGAATGTTTTGTTGAATGTAAATTAATATGTTTAATAGCCATATCTAGATTATCTACAACCTTAACTGCAACTATATAATCATTATATTCAGTATAGAAATCTTCTTCTTTAGCTAATTTACAATCAATTACAGATTTAGTTTTTTCATCGCCTCTAATTTCGATATTTAATTTCTTAAATTCTTTTTCTAGCATTGGCAAGAATAAATCTTTAATTTTATTATCAACAATAATATTTTCTATAGCATTACATACAGATGGACGTTGATATTTAGCATTTATTGCAACTTTTATAGCCATATCTAAATTAGCTTTTTCATGAACATATAAATGGCAATTACCAGCTCCTGTTTCAATATATGGAACTTTAGCATTAGTTACAACATATTGAATTAACCCTTTAGATCCTCTTGGGATTAATAAATCTATATATTCTTTTTTAGTAATTAATAAATCAGTTACACTTCTATCTGTAGATTCAATTAAAGTAATACAGTTTGGATCTGTAATATCTTCAATTGCACCTCTCATTACACTTACTAAAGCCTTATTAGTATTAATAGCTTCTTTACCACCTTTTAATACACAACAATTAGCTGTTTTTAAGCATAAGGCAGCAATATCTACACAAACATTAGGTCTAGACTCAAAAATGACCGCAATAACCCCAAATGGTACTCTAACCTTATCAATTCTTAAACCATTATCTCTATTATATGTTTCAATAACCTCACCTACATAATCAGGTAATGCTGAAACATTTAGGACACCATCAATTAAATCTTTAACTCTTTTTTCATTTAGAGTTAATCTTTCAATCATTGATTCTTTTAAACCATCTTGTCTAGCTTTAATTATATCCTTTTCATTTTCCATAAGGATAAAATCTTTAGAATCATCAATAGCTTTAGCTATTCTTTTTAATAATATATTTCTTTTTTCATTATCTAATTTTAATAATGAATCTTTACTTAATTTAGAATTTTCTAATGTCTTATTTAACAAATCTTCCATAATAACCCTCTTTCAAAATAACCATATCATCAGCATAAATGACACCTTTATTAGCTAAAAAGCCAATCTTTTCTTTAGCTTCTTCTGATGATAATTGTTTAATTAATGCTATATCACTAGATGAATAATTAGTTATACCTTTACCAATTAAAAGATTATTTTTATCTTTTATATCAATAACACTACCAGCTAAAAATTCATCTCCAACTTCTATAATTCCTTTAGGTAAAATTGATAATTTTCTTTCTCCTAATTTTTCTTTAACACCATCATCTATAACAATATAGCCTTGCGAATTAGCTTTGAAAATCATCCAATGTTCTCTTTTTGATATTAAATTCTTTTTAGCCTTAAATAATGTACCAACCTTTAATCCCTTAGCAATTTTAGATAAATCTTTAATTTCTTTAGAATTACAAATAATCATATCGGCTCCTGCCATAGTTGTAATAATTGCGGCATCAATTTTTGTTTTCATACCACCTGTACCAACTAAAGAATTAGAGTCTGTTGCACAATCAATTATATCTTTATCAATATTTTCAACAACGGATATTAATTTTGCATCATTATATACTTTAGGATTTTTAGTAAATAATCCATCAATATCAGAAAATAAGATTACTAAATTTGCTTCAATCATTGGGCTAATTAAAGCAGCAAGTGTATCATTATCTCCTACTTTAATTTCATCAACCGCAATGGCATCATTTTCATTTATAATCGGGATAATTCTATTTTTAAACATACTATCTAGGGTATTAGATAAATGAATCATACGATTTCTAAATTGGAAATCGTCATGGCTTAATAATATTTGACCTAGCTTTAAATTATAAATGCTAGCCACTTTATTATAAGCCTCCATTAATTTTGCTTGACCAATAGCTGCACAAGCTTGTTTTAAGGCCATCTCTTTAGGTTTTAGTTTTAACCCTAGTTCATGCATACCAACAGCAATTGCTCCACTTGTTACAACACAAACTATATACCCTAAATCATTTAGCTTTTTAATTTCACTTAAGATAGTAACTAACATTGGTTCATTAACCGAATAATCTTCGTTTACTAATGAAGATGAACCAATTTTAATTAAAATTCTTTTATTTTTTGATATTTCTTGCATAAAATCACCCCAAATTTTATACCATTATACAACAAAAACAGGCCTAAATAAAGCCTGTTTTATAATTATATTATAATGAAAGCGAATTACTTTCTTTTTATATTCTTTAATATATCTTTCATTCTAATTTGTTTTTTATAATA
>JAILGR010000224.1 GCA_024696565.1 Acholeplasmatales bacterium
GATGCAGACTTACCTGCAAGAACTGGTCTTGGAACATCATCTACTTTTGCAGTAGGCTTACTTAATGCATTCCACTGTCTAAAGGGTCAATATAGATCTAAAAAAGATTTAGCTAATGAAGCTATTAAGCTAGAAAGAGAAATATGTAATGAAGCTGGTGGTTGGCAAGACCAAATAGCAGCTTCATTTGGTGGATTAAATAGAATTGATTTTAAAGATAATTTTTATCATGTAAATCCAATTATCATTAATCCTGACAGAAAAAAGAGATTAGAAGATAGCTTATTATTATTCTTTACAGGATTTACAAGATTCTCATCAGATATTCAAAAAGATGTCAAAGCTAATCTAGATGAAAAGAAAAAACAATTAGATATGATGTTAGCTTTAGTAGATGAAGCACAAGATATCTTAGAAAATAATGAAAGAGATTTAGATGATTTTGGTAGATTATTAGATAAATCATGGAAACTAAAAAAAGGTACAGGTTCTTCTGTATCTTCATCTAACATTGATTCATTATATGATAGAGGTATGGCATCTGGCGCTTTAGGTGGAAAACTACTTGGAGCTGGTGGTGGTGGCTTCTTATTATTCTATGTTAAAAAAGAAGACCAAAAGAGGGTAAAAGAAGCATTAAAAGATTTAATGGAAGTTCCATTTAAATTTGAAAACTCTGGTGCTAGAGTAATTTATTATACACCAGAAGCATTTGAAAAACATAAAGAGGATTAATATGAAAGTTGTGATTATGGCCGGTGGCAAAGGTACTAGAATATCATCTGTTAGAAGTGATATTCCAAAGCCTATGTTAGAAATAGACGGTAAACCAGTTTTAGAAAGAGAAATTGAATGCCTAAAAGAACAAGGCTTTGATGATATTATTATTACAGTATCTCACTTAGGTGATATCATTAAAGATTATTTTAAAGATGGTAGTCAATTTGGAGTTAAAATTGAATATTTTACTGAAGTAGAACCTTTAGGTAATGCCGGAGCTTTATTTAGACTTAAAGATAAGCTAACTGAAGATTTCTTATTACTTAATGCCGATGCCATTTTCGATATCGACTTTAATCGTTTTGTTAAATATCATAAGGAAAAGGGTGGTTTAGTAACACTATTTACTCACCCTAATTCTCATCCTTATGATTCTGGTTTAATTATCGCAAACGATAATATGGAGGTTTTATCTTGGTTAACTAAAGAAGATACAAGACCAACATATTATAAAAATAGAGTCAATGCGGGGCTTCATGTAATATCACCTAAGGTCTTAGAAAAAGTAATTGATACACCTAAGATTGATTTAGATAGACAATTATTAAAGCCTTTGGCTGGTAGTGGTTTAATGTTTGTTTATGATTCACCAGAATATGTAAAGGACATGGGAACACCAGAAAGATATTATTTAGTAGAATCTGATTATAAATTAGGAATTGTTAGAAGCCGTAATCTAGCGAATAAGCAAAAAGCCATTTTCTTAGATAGAGATGGCGTTATCAATAAGATGGTAGGCTTCTTAAAGAATATTGATGATTTTGAATTACTAGATGGGGTTAGTGAAGCCATTAAAATGATTAATCATTCTAATTACTTAGCGATAGTTATTACTAATCAACCAGTAATAGCTAGAGGTGATGTAACATTAGATGAACTTAATATGATTCATAATAAGATGGAAACATTATTAGGTTTAGATGGCGCATACTTAGATCATATTTATTACTGTCCACATCATCCTGATAAAGGTTTTCCTGGAGAAGTATTAGAATATAAAATTAAATGTGATTGTAGAAAACCAGCCCCTGGTATGATATTAAAAGCCGCTAAAGATTTTAATATTGATTTAGAAAATTCATATATGATAGGTGATATGAAATCAGATATCTTATGTGGTAAGAATGCTGGTTGTAAAACTGCATTAATTGGTAATGATGATTTTAATCAAGATTTAAGTGGTAATTCATTATTAGAAATTATTAAACAAATATTATAGGTGAAATATGTATAATACTAAAGATTTAATAGAAAGATATAATGAGCTAGCAGTATGTGAAAATGATATTAATGAAGCATTTAATATTTTAAAAGAATGTTTTAAAAATAATCATAAATTATTAGTTAGCGGTAATGGTGGTTCTGCATCTGATAGTGATCATATAGTTGGGGAACTTATGAAGGGGTTTAAAAAGATGCGCCCTATTACAGATGATTTTAAAAATAAACTAGTAAGTTTAAAAGAAGAAGAAGGTATGGTTTTAGCAAATAAGCTACAAAGAGGATTGCCTACTATTGCCTTAGGAACATTTAAGGCATTATCTAGTGCATATTCAAACGATGTAGAAGGTGGTGCAGATTTATTATACGCCCAAGAACTTCAGGTGTTAGGTTTAAAAGGCGATGTATATTTAGCAATATCAACTTCAGGTAATGCTAAAAACTGTTATTATGCAGCCCTTTGTGCTAAAGCCTTAGGCATGAAAGTTATTGCCTTAACAGGTAAGGATGGAGGATTATTAAAAGAATTAGCTGATGTGGCAATTATTGCCCCATCAAATGAAACTTTTAAGATTCAAGAATATCATCTACCTATTTATCACACTTTGTGTTTAATGTTAGAGGATGAATTCTTTTAAAAAATAATGCAGTATTTAGGGGGAATTGTATGAGAAAGTCAACAAGAGAAGCGCTGTCTTTAGAATACAATATAGGGATGTTTAAAAAGAAACCATTTTTAGATTTTATCAAACGATGTTTTGATATATTCATGTCCTTATTTTGCATAATATTATTATCATGGTTATTTTTAATCATTGCTATTCTAATAAAATGTACTAGTAGGGGACCGGTTTTATATGGGCATGAAAGAGTCGGTAAGAATGGTTCTTTCTTTAAAGTATGGAAATTTAGAAGTATGAGGGTTGATAATAGACCAATTGAGGAAATACTTACTAAAGAACAATTAGAAGAATACAAAAACGAATTTAAGGTTACTAATGATCCAAGAGTTACTAAAATTGGTAAATTATTAAGAAAGTCTTCAATAGATGAATTACCACAATTATTTAACATTTTATTTGGTAATATGTCTTTTGTAGGATGGAGACCTATCTTAAAAGAAGAATGGGAAACTTATTATGGAGCTAATAAAGATTTATTAGTAATGGTTAAACCAGGCTTAACAGGTTATTGGGCTTGTCATGGCAGAAGTCAAATAACTTATAAACAAAGAGTAAAAATGGAATTATATTATGTAGTTAAAAGAAGTGTTTGGTTAGATATTCGTATTTTGTGGCATACTGTTTTTAAGGTTGCGATGCAAGAAGGTGCAGAATAATGGATGTTATGGTTTTGTGTCCGCTTTATAATGCAGAAAATTATTTATATCAATTACATGATTCCCTTTTAATGCAAAAGGGAATTGATAATTTAAAGATAAATTATATTCTAACTGAATCAACTGATAAAACAGAATCTATTTTAAAAGAATTGAATGCCAATTATTTTAAAATAACTAAAGAGGAATTTTCTCACT
>JAILGR010000233.1 GCA_024696565.1 Acholeplasmatales bacterium
ATTGCCTCCTTATAATGTTTTCGGTTGCCAGACCAATTACATTATATGTGAGGTTTTTCTTTTGTTCAACGCTACCGCTTTTCTATTCTCACCTGCATAGCAGGCGGTTTTTATGTGAGGCATTCGCCTAACATAATAAAAGACCGCAGTACCATCATAGTACTGCAGTCTTGAAATTTAATATAATACCGGGTTTTACCCGAGATTGTCGGTATTATAACCTATTGGCTTTCTACTCCCTGCCATTTATTTAGTTGAATACTTCGATGATATTTTAACAAAATCTAACTCTAAAATAAAGTCCTCAATTGCAAAAGTTACATCTTCACATGCTTTTTTCATAATTGCAAGTTCTTCTTCGTTAAATTTCTTTAATACCCAATCAATTACAGGAATAACATCAGAACGGTCAATTCCAATTTTAATTCTCTTATATTCATCAGATTTTAAATGCATAGATATATTCTTATGACCATTATGACCACCAGGAGTTCCCTTTGCTCTTAGGCGAACTCTTCCTAATCTTGAATCTAAGTCATCAGATATAACTAATATATCATCTATATCAATTTTATAATATTGCATTACGGCCTGAACACTTTCACCAGATAAATTCATATATGTCATAGGCTTTAATAATAAAGCTTTATGACCATCTAAGTTTACTTTCGCTATTGCCCCTTTTAGATGAGGATCAAAAGCAAATTCAACATTATGTTTTTCTGCAAAAGCATCTATTGCCATAAACCCTGCATTATGTCTTGTATTCGCATACTGGCTACCAGGGTTTCCAAGTCCAATTATAAGTTTCATTTTTTATAATAATTCTCTTTTACTCTTATCGTATGAATAAGTAAATAAACCAGATAATGGTTCATCAGATAAGATTCTTAAAATACCATGACCTAAAATTTGACCAACTGATAATACTGTAATCTTATCAATCTTCTTATCTTCTGCTAATTTAATGGTATTTGTAATAATCATTTCCTTTAAACAAGAGTTTTGAATTCTCTCGATTGCAGGACCAGATAATACACCATGAGTACAAGCTGCATAAACTTCAACAGCACCAGCATCCATTAATGCTTTAGCACCAATTGTAAGTGTACCTGCAGTATCGCACATATCATCTACTAAAATACAAGTCTTGCCCTTAACATCACCAATGATATTCATAACCTCTGCCTTATTTGGTTCAGGTCTACGCTTATCAATAATAGCAATTGGAGCTTCTAATACCTTAGCAAATTCTCTTGCTCTAGTTGTTCCACCATGATCTGGAGATACAACTACAACATTCTCTAAATGCTTATCTAATAAATAATTACATAAAATAGGTAATCCCATAAAGTTATCAACTGGAATATCAAAGAATCCTTGCTCTTGTGCAGCATGAATATCCATTGTAATAACTCTATCAGCACCAGCTACTTGTAATAAGTCTGCAACTAATTTTGCAGAAATTGGCTGACGACTTCTAGCCTTACGATCTTGACGGCTATAGCCATAATAAGGAATTACTAAATTAATTGTTTTTGCTGATGCTCTTTTTAATGCATCACACATAATTAGTACTTCCATTAAGTGATCATTTACAGGTGCGCTTGTTGGCTGAATAACAAATACATGGTGACCACGAACGGTTTCATTAATTTGAACATTAATTTCACCATCAGCGAAGTGTAATACCTGACAATCAGAAAGTGGAATTCCGATTGAATCACAAATTTCCTGTGCTAATTCAGGATTTGAAGATAAACTGAAAACTTTTACTTTTTTTCCCAATAAGATTGACATGAGAAATATTCCCTCCTAGTATTTCTTAAAAAATCCATATAGATTATACCATAATAATAAATAAAATCTAGTTTAGATATCTTTGAAAGTGGTTTCGTTTTTAAATTATCTTAATTATTTACTTCCATTAAGTATTCAGCAGTTTTCTTCATTAATAAATGGTTTTCTACTGCATCTTTCTTAGTTGCCTTAAAATTGTTATATTCTTCTTCTGGAATATTATAATAATCTTTATACATTAAGAATTCTTTTTCGATTTCTTCTTCAGTAACTAAAATATTTTCAAGCTTTCTAATTTCGTCTACAACAACATCAAATTTGGCTGCCTCCATAGCTTGTTTAGCAAGCTCATCACGGAAAGCTTCAACTGTCATATTTTGCATTTGTAAATATGTATTAATATCTAAGCCATATTGAGCAATTTGAGATTCATAATAGCCATACATTTCATCAACTTTAGCTTTTGCTACATCATCAGGAATTTCAACTTCAGAATCATCAACAATAGCACGCATTAGCTTATCCATATAAGCATTATTTAAATCTTCTTTCTTCTTTAAATTCATTTGCTTTTCAAGCTCAGTCTTTAAAGCTTCTGCAGATTCTAAACCAAACTCTTTAGCAAACTCATCATTAAATTCTGGAGTAACACGTTGTTTAACTTCATGAATATGACATTTAAATACTACTGCCTTACCAGCTAAATTAGGAGCGTGATATTCTTCTGGGAATGTTACATTAACATCAACATCACTACCAGCTTCATATCCAACTAATTGATCTTCAAATCCAGGAATAAATGAATGTGAACCAAGTTCAAGATCATACTTTTCAGCAGTACCACCTTCAAATGCTACATCATCTAACAATCCTTTATAATCAATATTTACAGTATCACCTAATTCTGACTTACCTTCTTTAGTATTAAATGCTACCTTTTGTCTTAATAAGTTAGTTATTTCTCTTTCAACTTCCATACCTGTTACAGGTACGAATTCTTCTTTACCTATTTCTAGGCCTTTATAATTACCAATTTTCATATTATTTCTCCTCGTAAAACAAATATGTCTTAATTATATAAGAAATTAATGAAAAAAGAAAGAAAAAATAATGACAATTAAGTCATTATCTTTTCTTGAACTTCTTTTTAAATTTCTTACTAGAAATCATATATTTCATTTTATTATTGTTATCATTGAAGAATTTCTTTACAGGTTCAGAATTTTCATCATCAGACTCGTCTTCCTCTTCCTCGTCTTCGTCTTCTTCATCCTCATCTTCGTCATCATCTTCTTCATCTTCATCATCATCAGAAGAATCAGAATCTTCTAAATCTATATTGGAAGAGGTCATAGATTCTTCGTGTTGTCTTACTTCATCTACTTCCTCTTCACTAGCTAATTCATCTTTCGAATTTGTAAAAGAATCACCATCTAAATCCTCTGCTACAGTTTCTTCTTCGATAGCCTCTTCTTCAGGTTTCTCTTCTATTTTAGGAACAAAGAATTCAAATTCATCGTCTGATTCAGTATCATCATTGACTTGTTCTTCTGGTTCTTCGCTTAATAAATATTCTTGTTCTAAAGAATCATTAATATCTTCAGTAACTTCTTCTAAAGAATTCGAATCTTCTAAATCTATATTGGAAGAGGTCATAGATTCTTCGCGTTGTCTTACTTCATCTACTTCCTCTTCACTAGCTAATTCATCTTTCGAATCTGTAAAAGAATCATCATCTAAATCCTCTACTACAGTTTCTTCTTCGATAGCCTCTTCTTCAGGTTTCTCTTCTATTTCAGGAACAAAGAATTCAAATTCATCTTCTGATTCAGTATCATCATTGACTTGTTCTTCTGGTTCTTCACTCAATGAAGATTCTTCTAGAGACTCATTAACATCTTCAGTAGGTTCTTCATCATCTATAGCAAAAGGATCAAAATCATCTAAACTTGGAGCTAAAGAAATAGGCTTTCTAGGCTTTTTTTCTTTTGGTTTTTCTTCGGTTTCTAAAGAATTAATATATTTTTCAAACTCATCTTCTTCAGATTTTGTATCTTCTAATTCTTCACTTGTTTCTTCTAAAGAATTGATGTATTTTTCAAATTCATCTTCTTCATCTAAAGAATTAGATTCTTCTAAATCTATATTGGAAGAGGTCATAGATTCTTCGTGTTGTCTTACTTCATCTACTTCCTCTTCACTAGCTGATTCATCATTTGAATCTATAAAAGAATCATCGTTAAAATCATCTTCAATAGATTCTTCATCATCTTCATCTAAAGAAGTGGCTTCTTCTATATCACTATCATCTTCTAATTCTTCATTTTGTTCTACAGATGTATTTACTTCATCTTCAATAGATTCTTCTGTTTCAGATTCAGGTTCCATTTCTTCTACATCATTAAAATTTTGATTTACTTCTTCAGGTGATAATTCATTTCCTTCTTCATCAACATAAATAATTTCTTCTTTAACTTCCTCTTCCTCTTCATATTCATCATAATCAAAGAAATGGGATAGAGCACTTGATTTAGATAAAGCCTCGTATTCTTCTTTCATATTGTTATACTTTTGTAAAACTATAGTTTCTTCTTTTTTAGCATTTTCCATAATTTCATCAAAAGAATCAACTAAATGATCAACAATTCTTTTATCTAATTTACCAGCTCTAGCATCACTTAATAAAATCTCTTTAATTGTTTCATCATCAAAAGCTTCTTTATAACTTCTTTTACAATATAAGGCACTACAAATATCAGCAACCGCTAATACTTTATCCGCACTAGATAATTCACTATCAGTTAAATGATTAGGATAACCAGAACCATCTAATTTTTCATGATGTCTTGCCGCTATCTCAACAATTTTATATGAAAAGCTTCCTTCGATTATTTCTTTAGTATATGTAGCATGCATTTGCATTTCTCTTAGCATATCGCCTTCTAATCGACCAGGATAGCATAAGATTTCTCTTGGAACTCTAATCTTACCAATATCATGAACCTTACCTGCAATCTTTATAATTTCTGCAGTTTCTTTAGTTAATCTACATTTTAAAGCTAAATCATAAGCAATTTGAGCAGTAGTAACTGTATGAGCTAAAGTCTCATGATTATGGAATTCGAAAGCAAATGATGTAGTATCAATATATTCTTCTAAAATATCATCTGAATAATTTTGACTTGAAATATATCTAGATGTTTCATAAACATATAAATTACTTTCACTATTTAATTTTTCAATAATATCAGGTTCATCATTTAAAAGCTTAATAACTCTTTTAACATGTTCAGGCTTTAATAAACCTCTTTTTCTATCAGTTTTTAAAACTGTTTCGATATCTTCAATTTTATATCTTTGATAAATATATAAGCTTACTTGATTTAAAATAGTCATTAAAAGACCTAAATCATAATCTAGGTTTGATTGTGTTTCTATATATTTAGCTTTATAAAATAAAAGTGGTCTTGCGGCTATTCCAAGTGGTGAACAATGCTCTAAGAAAGTATAACTTGAGGCTGCAGCTAAAGCCGGATTATCACTAGGTACTTCACCATCCATATAGAATAGACCAATATCTTTTAACATACAAAGTAATACATGCTGTGGACCACATTCAGTATCTGTTTTATATTTTTCAATGTAGCGTTTCATTAAAAAGGCTGTACGCATACCTGAATCAATATAAGATTTATTAATTTCATTTAATACCTTTCTTAAAAATTTTAAGACAGTATTACAAGTATAATTGTAATTTTCCATAAAATTCACCTTATAAGCTCAATATACAAATATTATATAACAAACAAAAAACTATTTCTATAGAAAAGAAAGCCTATATTAAATATATAGGCATTCTTCTTTTTGAATAATTTTTCCATCTAGCTTAAGATATACAATCGCATCTTTTAAAATCTTTTTAGCATTATCAGTTAGCTTCGAAAAGCCTAAAATTTTTATTAAAGCTCTAAAAGCTCCTTCTTCTGTAATACCATTATTCTTTAATACTATTGTATATAAGCCATCCTTTAATTCCTCAATAGGAATTTCATCTAGCATTCTCTTAGAATTAATTCTAAGTTTCGCCTCAAATGGATTTAACCAATATGTATTACCAATTATAGTAATATCATCAGGCATTGATTTTGAAACTTCATTTTTAACAACATTAGATACTCTAGTTTTACCCATAGCTGTTGCTGCTCTTTTTAAATAATATTCTTTAGTAATAGGAGCTTCCTTTTCTAATACTAAGTGCATAGTATATGCTAATCCCTTAGACATATATGATTTAAGCAATAATGCTTCATCTACTTCTTCATATACTAAGAATTCA
>JAILGR010000238.1 GCA_024696565.1 Acholeplasmatales bacterium
AGGTATTATGCAAAACGAATGGGCAGGTGCTCAAGCTTTTTCCAGCTTTGATACCTACTTAGCACCATTCGTTAAAGTTGATAACCTAACATATAAACAAGTTAAACAATGTATTCAATCCTTTATTTATGGTGTTAATACACCATCTCGTTGGGGTACTCAAGCTCCATTTACTAATATTACATTAGACTGGACTGTACCTAACGATTTAGCTGAATTAAATGCCTTAATTGGTGATGAAGAACAAGATTTCAAATATAAAGATTGTAAAAAAGAAATGGATATGATCAACAAAGCCTTCATCGAAACTATGTGTGAAGGTGATGCAAATGGTAGAGGATTCCAATATCCAATTCCTACATATTCTATTACTAGAGACTTCGATTGGTCTGAAACTGAAAATAATAAATTATTATTTGAAATGACAGCTAAATATGGTACTCCATATTTCTCTAACTATGTAAATAGTGATATGGAACCATCAGACGTAAGAAGTATGTGCTGTAGACTAAGACTAGATTTACGTGAATTAAGAAAGAAATCAGGTGGTTTCTTCGGTTCTGGTGAATCTACAGGTTCTGTTGGTGTTGTTACAATCAATATGCCAAGAATTGGTTATTTATCAAAAACAAAAGAAGAATTCTATTCTAGACTTGAAAGAATGATGGATATTGCTGCTAGAAGCTTAAAAGTAAAGAGAAATACTATTACTAAGTTATTAGAAGAAGGCTTATATCCATACACAACGAGATATTTAGGAACATTCAATAACCACTTCTCTACAATTGGTTTAGTTGGTATGAATGAAGCATGCTTAAATGCTCAGTTTATTGGTAAAGATTTAACTACAAAAGAAGCTCAAGATTTCACTAAAGATGTCTTAAACTTCATGAGAAATAAATTATCTGATTATCAAGAAAAATATGGTGACTTATATAACCTAGAAGCTACACCTGCTGAATCTACATCTTATAGATTAGCATCTCATGATAAGAAAAGATATCCAGCTATCATTACTGCAAGTATGGATGAAACTCCATATTATACAAATTCAAGCCACTTACCTGTAGGCTATACTGCAGATATCTTTACTGCCTTAGATGTTCAAGATGAACTACAAACATTATATACATCAGGTACAGTATTCCATGCCTTCTTAGGCGAAAGATTAGATACTTGGAAATCAGCTGCTAACTTAGTTAGAAAGATTGCTGAAAATTACCGCTTACCTTACTATACAATGTCTCCTACATATTCAATTTGTAAAGAACATGGCTATTTAGTTGGTGAAGTTAAGCAATGTCCTTATTGTAATAAAGAAACTGAAATCTATTCAAGAATTACTGGTTATTATAGACCTGTTAAGAACTGGAATGATGGTAAGTTACAAGAATATAAGGAAAGAAAGACTTATGATGTTGTTAATTCTTTATTCAAAGGAAAAAGATTTGATGATATCAAGATTGTAGAAAAGAAGACAAATGGTGAATCTGAAATCATCCTATTTGCATCTAAGACTTGTCCAAACTGTAAAGTAGCTGAAGCTATGTTAACAAAGGCTGGTATTAAATTTAAAAAGATTATTGCTGAAGAAAATGTTGAAATGACTAAATCATTTGGTATTAAACAAGCACCTACTTTAGCAGTAAATGGTAATTTAATTGTAAATGTATCAAACATTAAAAAGTATATTGGTGAAGTATGTACGACACAATAATAATTGGCTCTGGAATGGCAGGGATGACTGCTGCCTTATACTTACTTAGAGCTCAAAAAAAAGTATTAGTAATTGAACAAGAATCCATAGGTGGGCAGATTGCAAGCTCACCTAGGGTTGAAAATTATCCAGGATATAAAAGTATTTCTGGTAGTGAATTAACATCTAATCTATATGATCAAATCGAAGAACTTGGTTGTGATTATGAATTTGAAGAAGTTTTAAGTATTGAATCAAAAGATGGTTATAAAATAGTTAAAACTGATTTAGGGACCCATGAAGCTAAAACTGTAATAATTGCTACAGGTGCTAAATATAGAAGATTAAATTTAGATAGAGAAGAAGAATTCATTGGTAATGGTATATCATTTTGTGTAGCTTGTGATGGAGCTTTCTATAATGATAAAAAGGTTGCAGTAATTGGTGGTGGAAATAGTGCTTTAACTATTGCCCTAGATTTAGTTAGAAACACTAGTGGTGTAACTATTATTCAAGATATGCCAAAATTAACTGGTGAACCTATTAATGTAGAAAAAATAACTAACAATCCAAAAGTAAATATCCATTATAATAGTAAGGTTTTATCTTATATCATTGAAAATGATGAATTTAAAGGTATTACTATTTTAGAATCAGGTATTAAAAAAGATATTTATGTTGATGGTATCTTTGTCTCTATTGGTACTATTGCTAATACTAAACCATTTGAAAACTTAAAAATGGATGATTATAAATATATTATTGGTGATGCATTTAATCAAACATCAGAAGAAGGAATCTTTGTTGCCGGAGATTGTAAATCTAAAAGAATTAGACAATTAACTACCGCGACTTCTGATGGTACAATAGCTGCTATTAGTTGCTTAAATTATTTAAATAAATAGTAAAAATGGTCCAGTATTTTGGACCATTTTATATTTTCTATTTGGCAAAAAATTATAATTTTGTTATAATAGTAAAAGTTTAGGGAGCATATTATGATTATTAGAATAAAAGAGCTATATAATTCTAAAAATTTCATATATTATGTTTTAAGCTTAGCCCTTATATCATTTACAATTAATTATTTATTTAATCAATTCTTGATAGAGGCTTATCCTTATGTGGCTTTTTTCTTATCAACCATTTATTCAAGCTTTACATTCTTAGCTTTATTTATATTTAAAGATACTAAAAAAGCTATGACATTTGTCTTTTTTTATCCCTTTATGCATGCTACATTCATGAAGATGGATTTTAATACTTTGATGTCATTTTTACCAACAGTAATTATGGTTATAGGTGTTTTTGTTCACCATATAAAATTTAAAACTAAAATCCGTATGCAAAAGATGATATTTGGTACTATTGTTTATTTAGTAGGTATTGCTTTTGGTGGTATTGGATCTATAAGTACTTCTGATTTTAATGCGAACTTTAGCATATGGTATGTATTTGCTATATTACTTGTATCGGCATTAATAATATATGTAATGCTTGTAATGACTTCAGATAATGAAGCTACATTTAAAGATTATGCAATACTTATTACATATACTGGAATTTATATTTGTTTAGAAACATTAATATTTTTTATTGTATATATATCAAGAGGCTATAGAGAATATTTTGATGATAAAGTCTTACATTTAGGATGGGGTGGCCCAAATAATATTGCTACTCAATTATTGATGTTTTTACCTGGTGTAATGTATTTATTAATAAAAGAGAAGAATAAAATATTTTATGCTAGTATAGGATATTTATTTGTTTATACTATTATTATAGGTTTTTCTAGAGGTTGTATATTTGTTTTAGTTTTATTCTTACCATGGGCATTATTATTAACA
>JAILGR010000146.1 GCA_024696565.1 Acholeplasmatales bacterium
GTGATAATATTATTATCAAAAAATATAAATGGAGATTAGAAAAATGGAAGAAAAAAATGTTTCTTTAGAAGAGGCTACAACTGAGTCTACTGTAAAAGAAGAAGAAACAGTAGAAGTAGCCAATGAATCTACTACAACTAAGCTAGTAGATGATGCTAATACCCCTAAAGAGGAAAAGGGAAGATTTAAAAGGGGTTATGAAAAGCTGATTTTATCTTTAAATGGTATGGCTTATGGTTTATTTGCCACATTAATTATTGGTACAATTCTTGCTACAATAGGTACTTTATTCGGTAAGGGTGCAGAAAATTCAGCTTTTTGTGGATTTTTCGCTAACTTATTATCAGGACAATCTGGTGTAGCCACATGCTTACAATATTTAACAGGTGCTGGTATTGGTGCTGGTGTTGCTATAGCTTTAAAGAAAAAGCCTTTAGAGATTGTTGTATTATCAGCTGTTGGTGAAATTGCAGCGTTCTTATCATTAAGTACAAAATTTGTTACTACAGGTGTTATTGCTGATCCAAAATTTCAAATTGGTGATCCACTTACTATTTTCTTAACTGTTATTGTAACTGTTATAGCTATGAAGTACACATTAAGAAAAAAGACTCCTGTTGACATTTTATTAGTGCCATTATTTGGTATGGTAGTTGGTGTAACAGCTGGTTGGTTATTACGTTTCCCAGCAATCTTTGTAACATTTGGTGTACAATGGATTGTAAATGCAGGAACTAATACAGTTCCATTCTTAATGGGTATCATTGTTGCAGTATTAATGGGTATGGCCCTAACTGCTCCTATTTCATCAGCTGCAATTGGTGCAATGGTATTCGTTGTTCAAGGAAACCCAGATTTTGCATCATTATTATCTAACCCTGAAACAAGTGGTTTAGCACTAGCTTCAGGTGCTGCAGTAGTAGGATGCTCTTGTCAAATGATTGGTTTTGCTGTTCAATCAAGAAAAGACAATAGTATTGGTATGGTAATTTCAATTGGTATTGGTACATCAATGCTACAATTTAAAAATATTTTAAGACGTCCACAAATTTGGGCACCATCAATTATTGCATCTGCAATTTTAGGACCTATTTCAACTTGTTGGTTACACTTAGTATGTATGGGTTCTAGTGCTGGTATGGGTACATCTGGTTTAGTTGGTCAAATTGGTACTATTGGTTCTATGGGTGCTGAACAATGGCAAACATGGGTTGGAATCTTTGGCTTACAAATTATTGCTCCTGCATTAATAGTTTATGGCTTAGATATATTATTTAGAAGATTACATTGGTATAAAGACGGAGATTTATTAGTATAGATTATTTTAAGGAATTGTCGATTTTTTGATAATTCCTTTTATTTTTTCAAAAAAATAATATATAATGCTTAATAGGAGTTGATAATATGATAACAAAAGGTGAATTAATATCTCACATTATTACAGCTATTTCATTATTAATGATGTTAGCTGGAATAGTTTATTTTATAGTGTTATATACTAATACAGCATCTGATTTAAAAAATGCATCAGCTGAAGCAGTAGATACTATTATTCAAAATGGTACTGGAAATTTTATTAAATACATTGGTCTTAATTTCTTGCTTTCAGCCGGACTTGGGGCTGTAGGGGCAATGATTTATGCATTCTCTGGTAAAAATAATGGTAAGGTTATTTTAACAAAAGTAGGTTTAGCAGTCTTACCTACTATTGTATTAATTATTTTCATTGTAATTTGGATGACATTAAAGTAGAAAAAACTAAGCTTTTGCTTAGTTTTTTTCTACATTTGATCTATTTCTTTTTTTAATTCTTCTATAATATCTTTTTCTTTAATTTTTCTAATAGGTACACCCTTTTTAAAGATTAATGCTTCCCCTTTACCACCGGCAATACCTAAATCAGCCTCTTTAGCCTCACCAGGTCCATTAACTATACACCCCATAACTGCGACATGAATTGCTTTATTAACAGTATATAAATAATCTTCAACAGCCTTTGCTATTGGTATTAAATCTATTTGGGTTCTACCACAAGTTGGACAAGATGTTAATATTGGCATATTTTCTATTAAACCCGCTTCATTTAATATTACTTTAGCGGCTTTAATTTCATTTAGTGGACTAGATGTAAGTGATACTCTAATAGTATTTCCAATACCTAAATCTAATAATTTAGATAGTCCAATAGAAGAAGTAATTAATCCTTTAAAGTCAGTACCTGCTTCAGTTATACCTATATGAAGAGGATAATCAAATGTTTCACTAGCTAATTTATAAGCTTCAAGACATAAATTAATATTAGATGCTTTAATAGATAAAACTATATCATGAAAATCAAGTTCTTCTAATATTTCAATATGTGATTTGGCAGCTAAAATCATATTTTTAGCATTTAATTCCATACCTTTTGGAAGTGAACCAGAATTTACACCTATACGAATTGGAATATGTCTTTCTTTACATAAATTAACTATTTCTTTTATTTTTTCTCTATTATTAATATTACCAGGGTTTAATCTTATTTTATCTACCCCTTCTTTAATTGCTATAATCGCAAGTTCAGGGTCAAAATGAATATCGGCAACTAAAGGAATATGAATACCTTCTTTTATTTTATGAATAGAATAAGCATCTTCTTTATCTAATACTGCAACACGAATAATATCACAGCCTAATTTTTCTAATTCATTTATTTGTTTAATTGTTGAATCAACATCTTTAGTTTTAGTATTACACATACTTTGGATTAAAATAGGATTGTTTCCACCTAAATATCTATTTCCTATTTTAACAACTCTTGTTTGTTCTCTTAAAAACATAATAAATCACCCGTATTTATTATACAATAAAAATCATAAAATGACTTATAATTGTAAAAAGAAAAGAAAACGTTGATTTTGAAAAAAAACTTGTTGCAATAAGATTTTGCTTTTGGTATAATACCATAGGAAGTAATCTTTAAGTCTGGAGGGAAAAAGACATGCGTGACTTAGTAAAGTTAATCTGTTCTGAATGCAAGAACGAGAATTATTATACAGACAAGAACAAGAAGACAACTCCTGAAAGAATGGAGATTAAAAAGTATTGTCCTCATTGCCGTAAGCATACTGTACATAAAGAAAAGAAGTAAAAACAACCAAGCGTTTGCTTGGTTTTTTTATTTCTTATTTTTTTTCTTCATGGTATAATTAAATATAATATGTTTTGGAGGCATTTATGATTGAGTGTATAACAACTGGTAGCTTTTATACTAATAGCTATATTATTTCAAATGAAAATAAAGAATGCGTTATAGTAGATCCAGGCTTAGATTATAAAAATGCTTCTTTATATATTAAATCAAAATATAAGGTGAAGGCCATATTAATAACCCATGCTCATATTGATCATATAGATGGTATTTTATATTTTATGGATTTACCAATCTATATTCATAAACTAGATGAAGAAGGCTTATATGATACAGATATATCATTATATCCAATGTTAGGTAGAATATCACCTTTTTCTAAAGGAAGTTTAAATATTCATTTAGTAAATGATGGGGACTTAATGAATTTAATTGGTTATGAATTTAAGGTATTACATACTCCAGGCCATACTAAAGGTAGTGTATGTTATTCTTATGAAAATAAATTATTTAGTGGTGATACATTATTTCAAGGATCTATTGGAAGAACTGATTTTCCAACAGGTTCTTATACAAAAATAATAGATTCATTACAAAAAATAGTAAATAATTATAAAGGGGATACAGAAGTTTATCCAGGTCATGGTAGTAAAACAAGTATTAGTTTTGAGGTAAAATATAATCCATATATCCAAAGGTAGGGGACATTATGAATTTTAAAGATATCACTAAGAAGTACGAAGAAAACTATTTTGAAATCCAAAAATTAGATTTATTACTTGAAGATGGTAATGATTTTGATTCATGGTTAAATAAAATGAAAAAAAGAGCTTCTATGTTACAAAAGTATTATGCAGAAAATAATATTTTAATTCAAGAAGCTAAAGAATATTCAAATAAGCC
>JAILGR010000002.1 GCA_024696565.1 Acholeplasmatales bacterium
ATAAGCACTTCTACATTTCATAGATAAAAATCTATAAATAAAGAATTCCCCACTAGTAGATTTAAGCTTTTGTTTTACAACTTTATAATTCTTTGGCATATTTTTCCTCCTTTCGAAGTTAGTTTATACCCTATTTTGACAGTATCGATGTCTATTTCAAAAAAATTTATTTTTTTATATGAAAATTAATTGGAATTTACTAGAAAAAGAAAAATCTCCCAAAAAGGGAGATAATTATTTTATATTATCAACTATAAATTCATATGGTAGTTGTTGATATAAACTATCATATACTACAAAATTGATTTCACCATTATATAAAACACCATCAGTATAGTTATCCAAATTTGTATCTACTATATCATGGTCATAAAAATCCCACTTTGTATAATAATATCCTCCATTCAAAAATTCTATCTTCTGATATTTAGGTAACAAATTCTCAAAATAACAAGTAATTTTCCCCATTCCGGCTGAATCATGACTAGCAAAAAAACCATTTTTTGCAACCATTACTGAATTGCTATGTAAAGCTGACTTATAGTACTCTATAAAATAGTCTATATCATTACCTGGTATACCTAATGTATATGAAGAATGATTAACCCAATAAACATTTAGTGTGCCATTAGCCTCATCAAAACCATCTCTAGTTATTCTAGATATAATATAACATCTTGAATCTTGATAAATAATTCTAGTATATTCTGTTACGTGCCCACTATCACTAGAAGCTGGTTCAAAATAGATCATACAATTACATGTATTAAAATCATATGCTCTTTTATATATCTTAGAGTTAAGGGTATTTTGTTGTTGCTCCACATATGAACAATATTTACTTGGAACATTTTCTAATGCAAATGTTGCGGCATTAGAAATATATTGATAATAATCATATTCAGTTTGATTTAATGGTTGTCTATCCATTGATTCATATATTCCCACATCAAATCTCGAACCATCTAATAATTCGTTATTACAAGATGCTAATGTAAAAATAGATAATATTGCTAACCCAACACCAAGTATTCTTTTCATACTGCATTTCCTCAATTATTTTGAAATATTTATATATTACTTAACTCTTAAAATCATACATTTTAAATATAATTGCTCTTCTGATTGTAATAACGCTGGATGATCAGGTGCTTGAATTCTAAAATCTAAGAATTGTACTGTTCTTTTTGCATCATAAGCAGCTTCATTAATCATTTGCATAAATAAATCAGGAGTCATATGTTGGCTACATGAGAATGTTAATAAATATCCACCAGATTTAATAATCTTCATAGCTTGCATATTTATCTCTTTATAACCCCTATATGCCTTCTTTAGTGAATCCTTACTTTTAGAAAAGGCAGGAGGATCTAATATAATAACATCAAAAGCTTGATTTGCATCTTCTGAATGAAGGTAATCAAACACATCTACGCATTTAGCTTCTAATTGATTAAAGCCATTTAATTTAGCATTATTCATTATCTCATCACATGCTCTTTTTGATATATCACACGCAACTACAGATTTAGCACCATATTTACAGGCATGAAGTGCAAAGCCACCAACATTAGAAAACGCATCTAATACATTTTTATCTTTAGCATATAATCTTAAGATATCTCTATTTAGTTTTTGATCTAGAAAATATCCTGTTTTTTGACCGTTTTCCATATCAACTATCATTCGTATTCCATCTTCTTCAATCTCTACTCTAGGGTCAAATTTTCCATATAAAAAGCCTTTTACCTGTTCTAATCCTTCTTTTTCTCTTGTTGGCATATCTGATCTTTCATATATACCCTTACAACCGGTTAATTCTACTAAGATATCTACTATATCTTGTTTAATCATATCCATACCTAAAGACATAAATTGTATAGATAAATAATCACCATATTTATCTACAATTAAACCAGGTAAGAAATCAGCTTCACTAAATACTAAACGTGTTGCACTCCATCCTAAATTCAATCTATGACTAATTGCATATTCTATTCTTTAAAAAGAGAATAGAATATGCAATTAGTCATAGATTGAATTTAGG
>JAILGR010000004.1 GCA_024696565.1 Acholeplasmatales bacterium
TCTCCAGAATCACCAGTCAATGAACCATAAGTAAATAAATTATTTTGAATTAAACAAGTATAAGTAGTCAAAGTAGGAGATTGAGTTTTTACCAAAACAGTACTTCTATCATCATTTACATAAACTTCATTATCTTCAGGTTTTAATACATTATGAAATTTATTGTAGTGAGCATAAGTATAATTAAATACTGAAGCAAAAATAGAACTATCACCATATTCTTTACTTGATAAACTTAATTTGTTTCCTGCACTTTTTGAAACATCATAATAAGATTTTACATTTATAGTTCCATTTGCATAAGCATATTCTGGAGCCTTAATATCACCTATTCCTTCAACATATTTATTTACATATCCATTTATGACTGCATAATTATTCAAAGTAATTGATGTATATAGTGTATATATATCTTTTTTATCTTCTTCATGATTTTCATTTCTAATCGCAGTTGTTTCTAAAACTGCCTTTAAATCTTCTTTGCCATCTACTAAATCATAAAGCTTATAGTAACCATATAGATCACCTGTTTTAGAGTCAATTGTAACTGATGATAAACGAGAACGCTCTCCAATTTTTTGATATTCTTTTATGATTATAGATTCATAATTATTTAAAACATCATTACTTGCATTTAGATATTGTTTAAAATAAGGTAAATTATCAATATTATCACACTCAGAACTAATAGGTGTATCCATTTGTTTTAAGAACTCTTCTTTTTCTTCATTTTCTAATTTTGTTAAAATATTTTCATCTACTTTTGGTTCTTCCCCAAATTCTTTAGTATTTGCCCCATTGTTACAAGATACTAATGTTAATCCTGTAAGTGCTAATCCTAATAGTAATGCCCCTCTTCTTTTTTTCATTTTTCATTCTCCTTCTGACTAAATATTTTCGCCATATGTAAATATATATTCAAAATTAGTGAATGTCAATAAAAATCGAAAGTATGAAAAACGATTTATTAAATTAAGAATTTTTATATTCTTATCTTTGAATTTGATAATCTTTGTGCTAGAATATTCGAGGTGATACAAATGAATGATTATTTACAAAAAGCTTATTGTATGGATCAAACTGTAAGAATATATGCAGCAAATACAACTAATACCGTAAAACATGCCCAAGAAATATTTAATATGTGGCCCACATCATGTAGTGCCTTAGGTAGAGTATTAACTATTGCTGCTATTATGTCTTGTACATATAAAAATGATGATTACTTAACTATAAAAGTCTTAGGTGATGGTCCTATTGGCAAAATTTATGTTGGAGCTAACGATGGTAAGGTTAGAGGTTTTTGTGAAAACCCAGGAATTCAGTTAACTTACCAAAACCAAAAGCTAGCCGTTGATTTAGGGGTTGGTCATGGTATGTTAGAAGTTATTAAAGACTTACATATGCGTCAACCATTTTCATCATCTATTGAACTTATATCTGGTGGTATTGCAGAAGATTTCACTTATTATTTTACAAAGAGTGAACAAATTCCTTCTTCTGTAGGCCTTGGTGTATCATTTGATGAAAATGATAAGGTAAAAGCGGCAGGTGGCTTTTTAATCCAAGTTATGCCAGGCTGTAAAGAAGAATCTATTAAAAAATTAGAAGATAAATTAGCTAATTTAAAAAGCTGTGCTGAAATGATTGATTTAGGATATACTCCTGAAGATATTATTAATGAAATAACTGATGGAGATTATCAATTACTAGAGACTAAAGAGATCAAATATGAATGTACTTGTTCGAAAGAAAGATTCGAAAAAGGATTGAGATCTTTAGGTAAAGATGAGTTACTTTCTATCCTTAATGAAGACCATAAAGCCGAGATAAATTGTAACTTTTGTAACAAAAAGTATATTTTTTCGGAATCAGATTTAAAAAACATTATCGAAAAACTTTAAAAAATTATACTAAAATTATAACAAAAATAATAGTGTTTTTTTGAAACACTTTCGACTTTAAGAAGTTTGCAAAAAATAGCAAACTTTTTATTTTTTAGTAAAAAAATGGTGTTATAATCCAATTAGATTTCGAGTTTATATTAATATTTTTAGGTCTTCTTTTTA
>JAILGR010000028.1 GCA_024696565.1 Acholeplasmatales bacterium
TAAACACCTACAACTTTAATATTCTTATCTAATCTTTTTCTTAATGTTATAGCTTCATCATAATTAATATTTCTTTTAGAATTTTTTGCAAATATAAAGCCTATAAAATCGGGTTTTAATTCATTAGCATATAAAATATCCTCTATTCTTCTTAAACCACAGATTTTAACAAGCATTCATATACTCCTTTAATGTTTCATATACATTATTACTTCTCATTAAAGATTCCCCGATTAAACAGCCATTCATTTTACTATCAAATACTTTTTTAACATCATCTTTATTTCTTAAGCCAGATTCTGATATTAAAATAATATTTTCATATTTCTTTTTAATATTTAATGCTAAATCATAATCCATTGAGAAATCTAATAAGTTTCTATTATTAACACCAATAACTTTAGCATTAGCTTTAATAGCTCTTTCTATTTCTTCTTCACTATGACATTCTACTAAAACACCAAGACTTAACTCATGGGCTAATTTAATATATTCTTTTAATTTTTCATCATCTAATATTCTAACTATTAATAAAATAGCATCTGCACCTAGTGCTTTACTTTCATATATTTGATATTCATCAATAATAAAATCTTTTCTTAATACTGGAATATTAACATTATTCTTAATATCAACTAAATGCCTATCACTACCTAAAAAGAAATAAGGTTCAGTTAAACAAGATATACAAGAAGCTCCAGCACGTTCATATTCTTTAGCTATTTCTAAATAATTATAATCTTCTTTAATAATACCTTTTGATGGAGATGCCTTTTTACATTCACAAATAAAAACAAACTTATTATCTTTGAATAAATCATAAAATTTATTATTCTTAGATTTTTTTATTATATGTTTTAACTCAGCAATAGGTAATTCTTCATCTTTGCCATTATATCTTTCCTTAACTTTTACAATAATGTCATCTAAGATCATTTGTAACACCAACTAACTCTTCTAATTTTTTTAATGCCTTCTTAGAATCAATAGCATCTATTACTTCTTTAATAGCATCTGTCATTGGTATATTTTTATATACATGAACTGCACAAGCCGCATTTAAGATGACTACATTTCTCTTTGGTCCCTTTACGCCATTAAAAATATCTAAAGCTATTTGTTTATTTAATTCAGGTTCACCACCTACAATATCTTCATGAGCTGATACTAAGAAACCATAATCTTCAGGATTTAATTCATATTCTATAATATCTTTTTTATCTTCAAATTCAGCAATATAAGTATTTGCAGAAATAGATACCTCATCTACTCCATCTAAACCATATACAACCATTGCGTGTTTAAGACCTCTTTTTTGTAACACTTCAGCAATAGGTCTAACTAATTCTTTTTTATAAACTCCAAGGACCATATGAGTAGCATTCATTGGGTTAATTAATGGTCCCATAATATTATAAATTGTTTTAATTCCTAAATTCTTACGAATAGGTCCAACAAATCTCATTGCCTTATGATATACAGGAGCAAACATAAATACGATACCACATCTATCTAAGACTTGTTTAGCATAGTGACTTGGAAAATCAAATTTTACACCCATAGATTCAAAGAAATCACCACTACCACATTTAGATGATACTGATCTATTACCATGCTTAGCCACTCTAACACCACATGCAGCAGCAACTATTGCTGATACAGAGGAAATATTAAAAGAAAATGATCTATCCCCACCTGTACCTACAATATCTAATACATCATATCCTGGATTAATTATTTCAGCTACATCTAGCATAGCCTTTACTGCCCCAACTATTTCTTCTGGTTTTTCACCTTTAATTGATAATGCTGTTAAGAATGCTCCAGTCATTTCAGCTGGTACTTCATTTTTCATAATTCTTAAAATTGCATCATACATTTCTTCTCTTGTTAAATCATTGCCTAATACTAATTTTTGTAAATATGTCTTCATAATTATTCTCCTAAAAAGTTTTTTATTATTGTTAAACCATCCTTAGTTAATATTGATTCTGGATGGAACTGTAATCCATATATTGGATAATCTTTATGTTTTGTTGCCATTATTTCTTCATCTTTATTCTTAGCTATTACAATTAAGTCTTTAGACTTTCCTTTAGCTATTAAAGAATGATATCTAGCTACTTCTATTTTTTCACCTAATCCCCTAAAGATTTCTTCTTTATTATCTATATAAGCTATATCTTTTTTTCCATGATATATATTTTTAGCATTTTCTATTTTTAAGCCATATGCTTCACAAATGGCTTGGTGTCCAAGACAAACTCCTAAAATAGGAATATCATGGATTTTCTTAGCTATTTCTTCTATATTTCCTGCATCAATTGGTCTACCAGGACCTGGAGATATAATAATATGACTAGGATTTAATTTATAAATATCTTCAATACTTAATTCATCATTTTTATATACTTTAATATCAGGATTAACACTACCTATTAATTGATATAAGTTATAAGAAAATGAATCATAATTATCTATTAATAAAATCATCTTATACCTCCAATGCTTTAAATGTCGCCATTGCTTTATTTTCAGTTTCTTGGAATTCTTTATCAATTTCACTATCCATTACAATACCACCACCAGCTTGTAAGTATAATGAATTATTCTTCTTAATGATTGTCCTAATAACAATGCACATATTCATATTATCAGTAAAATCAATATAACCTAATGCTCCACCATAGATTCCTCTTCTTTCTTTTTCTAAAGAATCTATTATTTCAATAGCTCTTAATTTAGGAGCACCTGATAATGTACCAGCTGGTAAGATAGAACTTAAAACATCTACAGATGATAAATTATCTTTAACAGTACCAATTACAGTCGATGCAATATGCATTACATGAGAGAATTTTAATACTTTCATATAATCCATAACCTTAACACTACCAAATTTAGCTACCCTACCAACATCATTTCTACCTAAATCAACCAACATATTATGTTCAGCTAATTCTTTTTCATCTTTTAACAATTCATCTTCAAGTCTATTATCTTCATCTATAGAAGCTCCTCTTTTTCTAGTACCAGCAATTGGAAATGTAGCAATTAAATCATTTTCTTTTTGGCATAATGTTTCAGGGCTTGATCCGACAATTTCTAAATTTTCATATTGTAAATAATACATATATGGAGAAGGATTAATACTTCTTAATTTTCTATATGCTTCAAATAATGATCCTTCTACTTGACCTTTAAATCTTCTTGAAAATACACATTGGAATATATCACCATCATAAATATGTTTTTTAATTTTATTTATTTTTTCATCATATTCTTTAATACTATCAAGTGATGTAGGCTTTTCTTTTATAATCATTTCCTTCTTTTTAAAATCAGGCGTTTTATAAATTAATTCTTTTATTTCTTCTATTTCTGAAGAAGCTTTTTTATAATTAGCTTCTAAATCATTAGTTTCTATATTTAGTAAAATAATTATTTTTTGTTTAAAGTTATCAAAACATATTACTTTATCAAACATATAAAATTCATAATCATTAAATTTAGCATCATCTTTACTTTGAAGCTTTAATTTAGGTTCAAAGTATTTATATGCGTCATATGCCACATAACCAACCAAACCACCACAAAATGGAGGTAAGCTTAAATCTTTTTTAGCTTTATAATTTTTTAATAAATTCTTTATTTCATCCATTGGTTTTTCTGAATGATATGTATTACCATTTAAATTAACTAAATTATCTTTACAAGATATCTTTTGAATTGGATTATAGCCAATATATGAATATCTTGAAAACTTAGAGGCATCCACAGATTCAAGCAAATAAAACTTATCGCTAATTGCCATTACATTTCTTAATACATTTAATGGAGTGGTGAAATCAGATAATATTTCATCATAAACAACTACTAAATCATAATTTGAATAATTCTTTAATTCTTCTAGCTTTGGTTTCATATTTTTTCCTCCTAAAAATAAAAAAATGCCTGTCCTAACTATAGGACAAGCATGAAAATACCTGCGGTACCACCTAAATTGCCTCCAAAAAAAGATAGAGGCCACCTCAATTCGAATGCCAACACATTCTAGTTCTGTAACGGGAACACCCGTAAAGGATTACTATATTCACCCTTTCCCTCAAAGGCCCACTTTCATATCCGCTTAACGCAAGGCTTCCACCATCCCCTGCTCTCTATTGATGCGCTAAATGACTAACTTCCTTATCAACAGTTTCCTTTATTATATATCAAATATTCAAACATTCAAGACCTTTTTTGTATTAAATTCAATATTTTTTATTTTTTATGTTTTCTTTATTATCCATTTCCATATTGAATTGTTATTTCAAAAAGTGATATAATTAATTTAGAAAACTAAAAGAAGGAGATTCAATAAAACATGAAAAAGTTTTTTGGCGAATTCAAAGCATTTATCGCTCGTGGTAATGTTCTTGATATGGCTGTCGGTGTTGTAATTGGTGGTGCTTTCAGTGCAATCGTTACTGCATTAGTAAACATCTTACTAAGTGTTTGTACTTGGGCTGTTCCAGGTGGTTTAAAAGGTTTAGTAACAATTTTACCTGCTGTAAATGATGCACAAAGAGGTGTAGCTGGAATTGGTCAATCTTTCCAAGCAGCTGATATTGTTGAAGCTACAAAAGCATTCGCTGCTGCACAAGGTGCAACAATTGATGTTTCTGATGCTGCATTCCCTACATGGCAAGCTGCATTATTAAGTAAGTACACATTACATGGTACTACTTATACTTACAATATGTCTGCTGTAATTGACTGGGGTACATTCATCAATGCCATCATTTCATTCATCATCGTTGCCTTCGTTCTATTCTTAATTGTTAAAGCATTCAACAAGCTAAAAGAAGCTCAAGAAAAAGCAAAAGCTAAGGTTGAAGCTAAATTAGCTAAGAAGACTGAAGAAGT
>JAILGR010000039.1 GCA_024696565.1 Acholeplasmatales bacterium
CTGTGATGGGAGTTAGGTTTAATCCAGCATAAAATCATTAATTTATGTTTGAAATAAAAAATGGGGAAACACAAGACTATTTCTTTATACTCTTGTATAAAGAGCAAAAAAATAGTAAAATAATATAAACTATCGTTTATCAATTTTGGAGGTATATAATATGATTCGTTATGAATTTCAAGGAAGAATTGCCGTTATTACAGGAGCAAGCAAGGATGAAGAGATAATTGAAATCCCAGAGGAATTAGAGGGAAAGCCTGTTGCTAAAATAGAAGCTAACGCATTTGTTGAAATGCCTAAATTAAAGAAAGTTGTTATTCCTGGTTCAGTTAGAGTAATTGGATCTTATGCTTTTGCAAGCTGTCCAATACTAGATACTGTTATTTTAAATGAAGGATTAGAAACAATAGAAGACTGGGCTTTTATTTCTTGTAACATTGAAGATATAGTGTTACCTAAGAGTTTAAAGTCAATAGGTCCTGATGCCTTTTTAGGTAATATGGTAAAAGAAAAGATTGATCAATATATCAAAGAAAAGGATACGCATAAGGTGCTAGGCCATTCTAATGGTCACTGTTGTTGCTTCCCACTAGAATTAAAAGAAGCCAAAGATGGTATTACATCTGAAGTAGTTGCATCACGTGCTAGATATATTGATGATCAGTTTGACAAAATTGATAATGGAGAAATGACACAAAATGATTTAGATATTCCATTTTATTTTGATGGATCTGAATTCTTATTAGTTGTATGGCATAAAAAGGAAATGCCTAATATTACTTTTGAGGTTGCAGGTGAATCTAAACCTTTAATGGGTGTATATTCAGAAAATGATCCTGATTTCTTAGTTTTAAAAGTTAATGTTTTAGCTAATAATAATTTAGTATCACAATTCTTTGTAAAAACTCCTTATCTAGAAGGATTTACTATTACATTGAAGGAATGTGAAAATGTATTAAAGGATGGAATAAATTATTGTTTCTGTCATTGTGTGGCTAATATGGCAGCTTATGGCAATGGAAATTATGATAGAGAATTTGCTGTTAACCAGTTTAATGAACTTGATAATAAATTTAAAACTGAGTTAAACAATAGATTAATTACTGAAGATCAATATCAAGAAATTAGAGATGCTATTGACCAACAAGTAATTAATGTTACACAAGGCTTCCTAGACCAAATCGATGGTGCTCCAAAATGGACATACCTTATCAATTTAAAGAATAAGCTAGAAGATGATGATGACTTTGATAAGGTTAAGGTAAGTCAATATATCTTCAATCATACAGTAAAATATTATAATGAATTACATGATATTTACTCATTAATGGATATCGTATTTAATACAGAAGAACATGAACAAGCTATTTTAGAATTAACTGGTATGAATATCTATGATTTAGGTAAAAAATATGATTTAACATTAACTAATGCTGAAGGTATAGATATTAGTGAAGAAGAAGCATTAAAATATAAAGATAAATTCTTACAATTAGAAACTAATTATATGCTTCATGGAGATTTCTTATTATATATTTATAAAGAAATGCAAAAGATGTTAGCTAAATACGCATTATTCGCATTTAGTGCTTAAGGAGTGATTTTATGGCAAAGCCAATTGTTGCCCTTTTATATGATTTTGATAAGACATTATCAACTACAGATATGCAAGAATATGATTTCATCAAAAATCTTGGTATGTCCCCTAAAGAATTCTGGGATGAATGTGCAAGATTAAAAATTGAAAATGGAATGGATGGAATCTTATCTTATATGTATGTAATGGTTGATATGTGTAAGAAAAAGGGCATAAAGCTTACAAAAGAATATTTAAATAGCTGTGGTAAAAATATTGAATTATATAAAGGCGTTCAAACATGGTTTGATAGAATTAATAAATTCGGTGAAGAAAATGGCGTTATAGTTGAACACTATATTATTTCATCAGGTATCACAGAAATAATTGAGGGTTGTGAAATAGCTAAATATTTTAAAGCTATTTATGGATGTAGCTTTTTATATAATGAAGATGGTGAAGGAATCTGGCCAGCTGTAGCTATTAACTTTACTCAAAAAACACAATATATCTTTAGAGTATCTAAAGGTGTATTAGATATTAGAGATGATCAAAATCTAAATAGAGCTACAAGTAATAAAGAAAGAAGAATCCCATATGAAAATATGATTTATATTGGTGATGGAATTACTGATATTCCTTGTATGACTTTAATTAGAGAAAAAGGCGGAAGAGCAGTTGCTATATATCCACCTGCAACTAAAACTACTGCAGCAAAGCAATTAGTAAAAGAAGGAAGAATAAATTTCGTTACAGTTGCTAATTATGCTGAAGATTCAACTTTAACAAAAACTATTAAGCTATATATTGAATCTATAGCTGTTACTACAAATTTAAAGGAAAAGGAAGAAAAGCAGCTTGCCCAATACTTAAAAGCAAGTGATTAATATATATGAAAGTAAATTTCTTTAATCAAACTAATCAAAATATTAGAGAATATGAAAAAGTAATTAAAAATGTATTTAAAACTATTGAATTAAAAAAAGAATTCAATATAATCTTTGTTGATTTAGCTGAAATTCAAAGAATCAATAAAGAATTTAGACATATTGATAAGCCAACAGATGTAATAAGCTTTGCCTTATGTGATGATGAAGAATATGATAAAAACCAAAAAGAATTAGGTGATATCTTTATTTGTATTGAAAAGGCATTTGCTCAAGCAGCTGAATATGGACATTCTAAAGAAAGAGAATTTGCCTTTTTAGCTGTTCATGGTTATTTACATCTATGTGGCTTTGACCATCAAACAAAAGAAGAAGAAAAAATCATGTTTGAAAAACAAGATGAAATTCTTAACAAGGCAGGTATTACAAGATGATAGATGAATTAATTTTAAAAGCAAAAGAGGCTCGTGAAGCCTCTTATTCGCCCTATTCTAAGTTTAAAGTTGGGGCAGCTATATTAATGAAAGATGGCACATATATTTTAGGATGTAATGTTGAAAACTCAAGCTATGGCCTATCTATTTGTGCTGAACGTAACGCATTATTCCAAATGGTAGCAAAAGGCTATAAAAAAGGTGATGCTTTGGCTATGTGTATTATAGGTCAAACTGATACACCTATATCTCCATGTGGAGCGTGCCGTCAGGTAATGGAAGAATTATTATCAAGAGATTGTAAAATCATTTTAGCCAACCTTAAAAATGACGTTAAGGAAATGACTATTGATGAATTATTACCATATTCATTCTCTGAGGATTCTTTAAAATGAAAATCGATACATATAAATCAGGCTTTGTTGCTATAATAGGTAGACCTAATGTTGGTAAATCAACATTTTTAAATACTATTATTGGTAAAAAAATAGCTATTACAACAGATAAGCCTCAAACAACAAGAAATAGAATACTTGGTATTTATACAACAAATGAATTTCAAATTGCATTTACAGATACCCCAGGTATCCATAAGCCTAAAAGCGAATTACAGCGTAGAATGGTTAATGCCTCATATGAGGCAACATCTGGTGTAGATGCAATTATTTTTATGACTACTCCTGTTAAAAATGTCTTACCAGGAGATGAAATTATTTTAAATAATTTAAAAAAGAGTAGGGCTAAGGTCTTTTTAGTAATTAATAAAGTAGATCAATTAAAGAATTTTAATGATATTGATTTAACTATTGCTAAATATATGGATTTATATCCTTTTGCAGGAATTTTTCCTGTTTCAGTTTTAGAGGATATTAATATTGATAAATTACTTTTAGAAATAAAAAAGGCCCTACCCTTTGGCCCTAAATTCTATCCAGAGGATATGCTATCAGATCATTCTGATAGATTCTTATGTGGTGAATTAATTAGA
>JAILGR010000047.1 GCA_024696565.1 Acholeplasmatales bacterium
ACAATTCAATATGTTGTAGATAATGGTGGTAGAGCAATCGTGTTCTCTCACTTAGGACGTGTATCATCAGTAACCTTTCCATCTTTCATAGGTACATTAAAATCTACACGGATTAATACCTTTTTTCACTTAACATCTAAATCTGAAACTAGTATTTTAGCCATATTTATAAGCTCCAAAATTGACTATTCTTTCTAAAAATTATTATAGCACAATTTAAACTAACATAAAAAGTCTTTTTTGGTTTGGCTGTTTGTATAACGTTTTCATCTAATTTTATAAGAAAAAAGAGGCATAGTTTTATATAAAAACTACACCCTTATTTCATATTGTTACGCATTGCATTTAAAATACATAAAATCGCAACACCAACATCACCAAAAATCGCTACCCACATATTAGTAATACCTAATGCTGAAAGCACTAAAATGGTAATTTTAACTAAAAGAGCAAAGATGATATTTTCATAGACAATTCTCATAGTCTTTTTAGCAATTCTTTTAGCTTTAATTAAACTAGATAAATCATCATTCATAAACACAATATCAGAAGCCTCAATTGCTGCATCAGAACCTAAAGCCCCCATCGCAATACCAACATCTGATGCCATTAATACAGGGGCATCATTAATACCATCACCTAAATAACATAATGTGTTATTTTCATATTCTAATAATAACGATACTTGATCAACCTTATCCTTTGGTAAAAGAGACGCTCTATATGATGCTAAATTCAATTTTTCCTTAACACTTTTAGCAACATTTTCATTGTCACCTGTTAACATAATAGTTTTAGCATTTATGCCATTTAGATAACCAATAACTTCTTTTGATTCATCTTTAATTTCATCTTCAATGACTATTGAACCAACAAATTCATTATTTAATGCAACATAAATAATACTACCAATATCTAATGTCTTATCAAATTCAATATTATTGCTTGTCATTAATTTTTCATTACCACATAAAATAGTATTCTTATCATCCTTAGCAATAATACCCATACCTGATACATTCATAATTGAATAATTAGATGCTAAATCTTTACCATAAGCTTCTTTTATAGCTAAAGCTATTGGATGAATTGAATCTTTTTCGGCAATAGCAGCTAAATGAAGCAATTCTTCTTTTTCTATTTTTGAATAAATATTGGTTACTTTAAAATTACCTTTAGTTAATGTACCAGTTTTGTCAAAGACAAATGTATTGGCTTTATTTAATGCCTCTAAATAAACAGACCCCTTAATTAAAATACCTTTTTTACTTGCAAAGCCTAAACTAATAAAGAAAGCCATTGGCACAGAAATAACTAATGCACATGGACATGAAACAACTAAAAAGCTTAAAGCTCTATAAATCCATAAAGGAAACTGTGAAAAATCGCCTAAAAAGCCAATGATTAAAGGTGGTACCAAAGCTATTAATAAAGCAAGTATAACCACAATTGGTGTGTAATATTTAGCAAATTTAGAAATAAATGCTTCTGATTTAGATTTTTTATTAGAAGCATTTTCTACTAAATCTAAAATCTTAGCTACAGTAGAATTTGAATACTCTTTTGTAGTTTTTATCTTAATAGTACTAATTAAATTAATACTACCAGAAATTATATCATCACCAACAAAAACATCCTTAGGTAATGCCTCACCTGTTAATGCCTTCATATCTAATGTAGTCTTGCCTTCAACTAAAACACCATCTAAAGGTACCTTTTCACCTGGTTTTACTAAAATAATTGAACCAATTTTAACTTCATTTGGTAAAACAACTTCTTCTTTACCATCTATAACTAAATTAGCATATTCAGGAGCTATATTCATTAATTCTTTAATATTATTTCTACTTCTATTTGTCGCAAATGATTCAAACCATTCACCTAATAAAAATAAAATCATAACAGCACAAGCCTCATCAGCACCCTCAGAATTATTCTTAGTAATACCAGTATAAATACCAAGACCTAAAGCGCCAATTGTTGCTACTGTCATTAAAAAATCTTCATCCAAGACCTGACCATTTTTTAAATGAATAATAAACTTCTTTAATACATCAATGCCAATGAATAAATATATGGCAAAATATAAGAAAAATGGCAATAACCAACCATACTGGTTATTAATAATTGACCCTAATCCATTAGGAAAAGAATCATTAAAAGCATTCTCTAAAACAATATCAGGAATAAATACTAAAAGAAATAAACCAAGAGTTATCAGTATTTTAATTAATTTTTTCTTTTGTTTTTTATTCACAAAATCACCCTCTTATAGTATTTCAAAATCAGGCTCTACTTTTTTGGCAGTCTTTAATACTTTCTTTAAAATCTTATCTGTATCTTCTGCTTCTAAAATCATCTTTTGAGTCATAAAATTTATTTTACAGCTTGAAACTTCTTCCATCTTAGAAATAGCTTCTTCACATTTATTAGCACATACTGCACAATCTACTTCAATATTGTAAGTTTTTGTCATTTTAAAATCCTCCTTAATTAAACAGTTGATTAACTGTTCAACTATTATTATAAACATTTTATCTAACTTGTCAATAACAAATGAATGATTATTCAACTATTTTTAAAAATAACTTTAGACAAAGCCAGTGCTATTCTATATTCTTTATAAATTGAATAACAAATGTATTTTCATCCTTATTA
>JAILGR010000049.1 GCA_024696565.1 Acholeplasmatales bacterium
GGAATTATTAGATAGCTATTTTAAGGTTATTCAAGGATATAAATTTGTTAAGGGTTCAAGTAAATCATTTATCATTAATGATATTGAATCTCAATATGAATTATTAACATCTGATTTATCATCAATTAAAGCCTTTGGTGAGGTTTATTTTGATGAATCAATGAAGAAAATCAAGGCTCGTAAGAATAAAAAGACATTTATTAATATTTCATATAATGTAGTACTTTTAGATTTTACATTTGAAAATGAAAATTTAAGTCCTGAAGATATTAAAGCTATGCTTGAAGCATATAAAGAAAAGAAGAGATTTATTAGACTTAAGGATGATACTATTCTAGAAATAGATGATGATTCAGCTAAGGAAATGATGGATTTCCTTGAAGATTTCAATATTTCTATTAAGGATTTAAATAAGCCTATTACTAAACCATTAAATTATTTATTAAAATTAGTAAATGGTGTGGATAACAATTTATCACTTGATGAAAATATCATCAATATGATTAAGACTATCCAAAATTATACTAAATCTAAATTTGAACCAACTGCAAATTTCAAAGATTTACTTAGAAATTATCAGCTTGAGGGTTTCAAATGGCTTAAAACATTATCAAGCTTTGGCTTTGGTGGTATTTTAGCTGATGATATGGGTTTAGGTAAAACATTAGAAATCATATCATTTATTGAATCAGATGAAAGTGTAAAGCCATCTTTAATCGTATGCCCAATGTCACTTGTATATAACTGGGAAAATGAATGCCAAAAGTGGAAATTCTCATCAGATGTTAAACTAATTTTAGGTTCTGTTGAAGAAAGAACTGATTTAATAAATTCAATTGATGATAATGTAAAGGCATTATATATCACATCATATGATTCTTTAAGAAGAGATGTTTCATTATATGAAAATCAATTTAGATTTGTTATAGCTGATGAAGCTCAATTTATTAAGAATCAATTTGCACAAAAGAGTGAAGCAATTAAATCATTAAATAGTGAAATTAATTTTGCATTAACAGGAACACCAATTGAAAATGGTTTAGCTGACCTATGGAGTATTTTTGATTATTTAATGCCTGGATATTTATCTGATTATTCACATTTTAAATCAAGATATGAATCTTTAATAGCTCATGATGATATTGAAACACTAGATATATTAAAGAAAAGAGTTGCACCATTCATCTTAAGAAGAACTAAGAAAGATGTATTAAATGACCTACCAGATAAGACTGAAGAATATTATTACTGTAAGATGGATCAAAGACAAAGAGAAATCTATGATAGCTTTGTATTAAAATTAAAAGATGATATTAAAGCTGGTGGAAATAATATATTAGCTTTATTAACAAGATTACGCCAAATTTGTATTACTCCAGAATTAATATATCAAGAACAATTTGATAATACTAAGATTAATCTTGCTGCAGATTTAATTAAATCATCAATTGAATCTGGTCATAGATTATTAGTATTCTCTCAATTTGCTCAAGGATTCTCTATTTTATCTAGAGAATTAGAAAAGATGAATATTAAGCATTTTATTCTAGATGGTACGACTAAAGCTAAAACTAGAATGGATATGGTGGAAGAATTTAATAGAAATCAAGATATTAAGGTGTTTATTATTTCTTTAAAGGCTGGTGGAACAGGCTTAAATTTAGTTGGTGCTGATATGGTAATTCATATGGATCCATGGTGGAATTCTAGTGCTGAATTACAGGCTACAGATAGAGCTTATCGTATTGGTCAAACTAAGAATGTATCTGTAATAAAACTAATTTGTAAAGACACTATTGAAGAAAAGGTTATTCGTTTACAAGAGATTAAAAGAGAACTTGCTGAAAGTGTCGTGGCTTCAGATTCTAGTAAACAAATTAAGCTTACTACTCAAGATATTTTAGAATTATTAGAATGATGATATTAACTCCCTTTTTGGGAGTTTTTATTTTGACAAAAAACAAATCTATTTGTATAATTGAATTAGAGAATAATCTACAAAAATAAGAAAGAGGATGGAAATAATATGAAAAAATTTGTATGTAAAGTATGTGGTTATGTTTATGAAGGAGAAAGCTTACCTGAGGATTTTAAATGTCCTGTATGTAAAGCACCTGCAAAGGCATTCCAAGAGGTTGTTGGGGAAATGCAATTAGCTGCAGAACATGAATTTGGGGTTTATGCTAAGACAGTTAAGAATAATCCTGATATTCCTGAAGCCGATAAGAAATATATTTTTGATCAATTAGTAGCTAACTTCAATGGTGAATGTAGTGAAGTTGGTATGTACTTATGTATGGCACGTATCGCTCATAGAGAAGGATGCCCTGAAGCTGGTTTATATTGGGAAAAGGCTGCATTTGAGGAAGCTGAACATGCTGCAAAGTTTGCTGAACTATTAGGTTCTGATTTAGAACCAAATATGACTGATTCTAACAAGAAGAATTTAGCATGGAGAGTTGAATGTGAATTTGGTGCAACAGCTGGTAAAGTAGAACTAGCTAAGATGGCTAAAAAATATAATCTAGATGCTATTCATGATACAGTCCATGAAATGGCTAGAGATGAAGCTAGACATGGTAAAGCTTTAAAAGGTTTATTAGAACGTTATTATAAGTAATTAATAACCCCAGTTCAATATTTAAGAACTGGGGTTTTATAACGCACACTTTTTGTGTTATTTTGACAAAATAAAGAATAATTATCACAAAAAAATCCCATAATCTAGTCCTATAATAAAGATAAGTTAAGGAAGGAGTATGAGATAAAATGAGAAAAAAGATATTATTAGGAGTTTTAGCTATACCTACTATTTTGGTATTGGCTAGCTGTAATTCTAAAATTGAGTCAGATCAAAGTAATACAAATGATTATATATCTAATCAGGTGAAAGAAAATTCAACTGATACAAATACAAAAGATAAAACTTTATTGTATGATCCATTATATAAAGCAACAACTGCTAGCTTAAGTATTAGTGATACAGGCTCAGTAAAAACTAGTGTTGAAGAGACTGTGGAGATTGTTTATGATTCTGTCGTTTCAATTAGTGCGACATCAACTAGTAGTCAATCTGCAGGTTCTGGGGTGTTAGTTGCTGAAGATTCAGAACTAGGATTAAGTTATTTAGTTACATGTTTTCATGTTATTGAAGACTCATCAATTTTTGAGGTTACATTAAGTGATGGTACAAGCTATGAAGCATCACTTGTTGGTGGCTATTCTGATTTAGATTTAGCTGTATTATCTATTGAAAAAACAGATTTATGTTATGCTTCATTATATGCAAATTCTGATGAATTGAAATTGGGTTCATCTGTAGTTTGTATTGGAAATCCATTAGGTACATTACCAGGGTCTGTTTCAAGTGGTGTTGTATCATATGTTAATCGTGTTGTTCAGGTAGATACATATAGTTATAGAACATTAATTCAAACTGATGTTGCTATTAATAGTGGTAACTCAGGTGGTGGTTTATTTAATACTTCAGGAGCTTTAATTGGTATTGTTAATGCTAAATATTCCCAAACTGGTATTGAAGGTTTAGGTTTTGCAATTCCATCAAATGATGTAGTAAAAACAATAGAAGAATTGTTAAAAAATGCCAAGTATGACGTAAATAATAAGGTATGGCAAGAAGGATATATTGAAGGTGATTATGAGTTTGGCTTTACTATTTCTTTAGGATATTATTCATCTGGCTTTGGAAGAAGAACTGCTGTTTATTATGTTTCTTCAGTAAATAGTTTAGATTTATATACAGGTAATGAGTTACAAGCTGAAGATATCATTGAATCTATTAAAGTTGATTATGCTGATTCATCTAAAACTGATGAAACATATATAATTGATGTAAATGAAGATCCTAATTTATGGTTATATAGCCTAGATTTAAGCTTAGAAGATACACTTGTTTTTACAGTTATAAGAGGCAATAGTCAAATAGATGTAAGTGTATCTGTTGATCAATTCATTTATAGTATTTAATATTTAAAGACTCTGTTGAAAAATGGAGTCTTTTCCTATATAATAGGAAAGAATTGAGGTGAAATTATGGCTGATTATAATGATTTAGCCGAATTAATATTTCCAGATATTAATTTAACAGTAGAAGATTTAGAGAAAAAATATCCAAAGAGAAATTTACAAGAAGGAGCAATGGTAACAAGATTTGCTCCAAGTCCTACAGGATTTTTACATACAGGAAGTTTATTTACATCTTTAGTTTCAGCAAGATATGCTAAACAAAGTGGTGGTGTATTTTATATTCGTCTTGAGGATACAGATACAAAAAGAGAAATACAAGGTTCTGGTGAATCTTTAATTGAACAACTAAAAGTATTTGATGTTATTCCTGATGAAGGCTATATTTCTGATACAAAAGAAATTGGTGCCTATGGTCCATATAAGCAATCTAATAGAGCTGACATCTATAAGGTTTGTATTAAACATTTAATTAAAATGGGTAGAGCTTATCCTTGTTTTTGTACTCAAGAAGAATTAGCTGCCCTAAGAAAAGAACAAGAAGCTAATAAAGAAATCCCCGGTTATTATGGAAAATATGCTAAATATAGAAATTATCCAATTGAAGAAGCTATGAAAAGAATTCAAAATGGTGAGGACTATATTATTAGATTTAAATCAATGGGTGACCATAATAATAAAGTATCATTCCATGATGAAATTAGAGGAGATTTAGAATTAACTGAAAATGATCAAGACATTGTAATTTTAAAAGGTGATGGACTTCCAACATATCATTTTGCTCATTTATGTGATGATCATTTTATGCACACTACTCATGTAACAAGAGGTGAGGAGTGGTTACCATCATTACCTATTCATTTAGAATTATTTGATACTATGGGCTTTGAAAGACCAAAATATGCTCATTTCCCTGTAATAATGAAAGTTGAAAATGGTAATAGAAGAAAATTATCTAAGAGAAAAGATGTTGAAGCAGCTGTTTCATATTTCCTTGAACAAGGTTATCCTAAATATGGCTTTATTGAATATTTATTAACTATTGCTAACTCTAATTATGAAATGTGGAGAAATGAAAATTTAGATAAAGATTTCTATGATTTTAAATTATCATTCGATAAAATGAGTCTTGATGGTGCATTATTTGATTTAGAGAAAGTACAAAGCATTTCTAAAGAAAGAATGGCATATCGTAAGGCTTCTGATTTAAAAGATGAAGTTAAAGAATGGGCTAAGACTTATGATGTTAATTTCTATAATAAGATAGTAGCCGATGAAGAATTCTTTACTAAAATTTTAAATATTGAAAGAGAAAAAGAAAAACCTAGAAAAGACTATTCTAAATACTCTGATATTTATCCAATTATTTCATTCTTCTATGATGATGTGTATAACGAGTTTAATTTAAATGAATTAGATTTTGGTCAATTTGATAAAGCTATAGTTAAAGAAGTATTAGAAGATTATGTTAATACTATTGATTTATCATTAGATGAAGAGTCTTGGTTTAATTCAATGAAGGAATTATCTACAAGACATGGATTTGCTGATAATGTTAAGGTATGGAAGAAGAATAAAGAAGCTTATAAAGGTCATGTTGGCGATGTTACAGGCTTCTTAAGAGTTGCATTATCTGGTAGAGGAGTTTGTCCTAACCTATATTATATTATTCAAATATTAGGTAAGGAAAAGACTTTAGATCGTATTAATAGAGTAATTAATACTTTATAATATAAACCCACTTTTGTGGGTTTTTATTATTATAAAAATAAAAAAAGGATTGATAAACAATCCTTGATTTTTCAATTGGTACCCACTACGGGGGTCGAACCCGTAATCTTCTCCTTGAGAGGGAGACGTGTTAACCATTCCACCAAGCGGGCAACTTTAAACTGCAATGTGTATTATACATAATAGATAGTTGAATGTCAACTAATTTATTGTTTTATTTGGGTAAAAGACTTATAATTTTATTGTCCTCGTAGCACAGCTGGATAATGCATTCCCCTCCGACGGGAAAGACCAGGCGTTCGAATCGCCTCGGGGACGCCAACGAAAAAATAGTGGGGTGTTTTTAGTGTTTATTGAGGGAGAAACAATAGTCAAATTTTATAAAGATGGTTTTTTGGCTATGGAGAAGTAGGAGATTTTAAGTATTTTTCATTTTGGCATTTTTTACCAATTGTATTACTTATTATAGCAATTATATTAACCTATATCTTTAGGGAGAAAATTAAAACATTTAAATATGAAAAACAAATTAGATATAGTTTAGCATTTTTGATGATGATTGTTGAAATGTCTTATTATTGGCGTATTTTATATTGTGGAAGTCAAGGAACAGATTCTAATTTACTTACATATTTTCCAATTCAAGTTTGTACATGGTCTGCCATATTAACAGTATTTTTACTTACAACAGAGACAAAATGGATATTTGATTATTGTGTATTTGTTTGTCTAACATTAGGGTTAATTCCTCTTGCAACACCAGCAGTAATAGTTCAAACAGGGCCATCTTATTTAAGATATTATCAATTTTTCTTAGAACATATGATTCCTATTTATGCTGTATTTTATATGATGTTTATTAGAGGATTTAAGATTAGACTAAAAGCAATATGGAAACCAATATTAGTATTGGGGATTGGCTCTTTAATTGCAGTAATTTTAAATACTCAAATACCTGATGCAAATTATTTTTATTTAGGAAATTCTACTGCAGGAGCATCTTTAGTAAATATAATGCCAGAGAATATATTTTTAAGGTTATTAATATATGGATTGATAGTTATACCATCATTCTTAATTTTGTATGGTATATTCTATTTAATAGATTATTTAAAAGATAAAAAGAATAAAAAAGTAGAGGTTGAATCATAGCGATTCAACTTTTTTACACTTTTTTACATTTTCTACTTTACACTTTTTTACACTTATTGTAAAATATAGTTAGAAAGGGTGATAAAATGAAGGTTACAGATATTATAACTATTACAGAATTATCTAGGATAATGAATAAGTCTAGACC
>JAILGR010000107.1 GCA_024696565.1 Acholeplasmatales bacterium
TAATTATTCTCATCAATATTTAAATGAATTTGATAAGAAATTTATTGAAACAAAAGATAAGAATGTATTAATAGAAGCTAATAATAAATTAGCCGAAATGGCTAAAAAAGAAGCTACTGATTGTTTAGGTAAGGTATTATACCAAGCAGAGCTTTCTATGAAATGTGGCTATTCTAGATCAGATAATTAAAAAACAACCAAGCGGTTGTTTTTTTGAATATTTAAAAGAATAGATGTATGTATATATAGCTATCAAATTAAAAGATGTATTTTGTATTTAAAAAAAGATGTATTTTAGTATTAAACTGAATAATTAAGAAAAACTCCTTTAATGTATAATTGAAATTAGTTAGAAATCAAACACATAGAAAGGAGTTTTATTTTATGGATAAAGAATCCATATCTAGATTAGGGTTGGATTATATTGCTAATATCGATGTCGATTCCTCCGACGAGATATACAATCCTACCAACCATAATCATACCATAGTTTTAAAACTAATTAAACAATCAAATATTTACTGCCCTCATTGTGGACTAGTAGATTGTAATAGATTGAGGAGTACGGTTACCCAGTCTTTAAAACACGCTTCTGCTAATGAAGATAATCTTATCATTAAACTCAAACGTAGAGTTTACCTTTGTGAATGTGGGAAAACCTTTAGAGAAGAAAATCCATTTACTTCTTCCAAACGTAAGACTACACTTCAAAAAGATTTTAAAATACTTAAGGCTCTAAAAGACATGAATAAATCATTTACGAGTGTTGCCAAAGATTTTAATGTTTCTACCCAAACTGTAATTAATATCTTTGATGCTAAAGTTGATATCCCAAGACAGCACTTAACTACTGTCTTATGTGTAGATGAAGTTTATTCTAAACATTGTGGCTATCACAAGTTTTGTTTTATTACCTATTCTCCACAATTAGATAAAATTCTTGATGTATTACCTTCAAGAAATAAAGAGGATTTATGTAGGTATTTTGGTAAAATACCTATCGAAGAACGTAATAAAGTCAAATACTTCTCTATGGACTTATACGGAGTATATAGAGAGGTTTCTAAGCTTTGTTTCCCTAATGCCATTATTTGTGCTGACCACTTTCATGTTATCAAGAATTTAGGTGATTTCTTTAATTCTGCGAGGATAAGAATCATGAAGAAATATGAACACTTGAAAGGCCAAAATGATAACTGGTATTGGCTCTATAAAAAGTATTGGAAGAAACTTCTCAAGGCTCCTGAAAAGCTTGGATTCAAGAAATTTAAGGTGACTAGATCTGGAATGTATCTTGATGAACATCAGATTGTTGACTATATGTTATCAATTGATTCTGAGCTTAGGAAAGGTTACGAATTGCTCAATGAATACAGGAATTTTAATTCTTGTGCTACAATTGAGAATGCTGCCGAATGGTTAGATGAATTAATAATTAAATACCATAATTCACCTTTGGAGGAATACTATAAGGCATATAAACTACTCAAAAACTGGAGACAAGAAATCATTAATTCTTTCAATCGAATAAACGGATATATTATTAGTAATGGTGGTATGGAAAGAGCCAACAGGGATATTAAAACTATCGTTAGAAGTTCTTATGGCTTTTCCAATTTTGAAAGATTTAGAAATAGAATTATGTATTGTAAAAATAATGATGCTAGTATTCTAGCTTATAGAAAAAAGAAATGATTCCTAACTAAAAAAGGTGTACTAGTTTTGCACTTCACAAAACTAATACACCGATTTTTTTAAAGCTATACATCCATTTTTTGAAAGGACATACATTCATTTTTTTAAAGCTTGGTTCCTACTTATACATCTATTTTTTTATAGAACCTATTTTTCATATCCAAATTTGGCAAAAAATTCTTGTTTGAAGTCAAGTAATCTATCTTCTTTTATTGCTTGTAAAGATGGTCAAAAAGAAGCAATAGTTGGTGAAATTGCTGATTTAGTTTATCACCTATCAGTTGAAATGGGTATTAAAGAAATATCTTGGGCTGATGTTTTTGAAGAATTAAAGAAAAGATAATATAATTCGGTTCTATA
>JAILGR010000118.1 GCA_024696565.1 Acholeplasmatales bacterium
AAAATAGAAGAAGCTAATATTTTAATTACAAGAAATATTAAAGTTAATAAAGAATTTTTAGCTTTATCTATAAATTCTTTATTAACTTTAATATTTCTTGTAATTAAAATATTAGCTTCTTCTATTTTATTTGTAATAATAAATTCTTCTTCTAATTTCTTTTTAATATCTAAATCAATAATTTCAACTAAATATATTTTATTTATCATATTTTCTTAATTCTCCTAAATAATTAGATGTTTGATCTAAACCAAGGGGAACAAAAGTAATATAGCCTTCTTTACCTAAAGAAACATCACTATCTTTATTAGAATCTAATGTTAATACTGAATGACCCTCAATAAATTTACTATTTTCTTTTTCAACAAATGTAGTTCTATATAATTTAATTCCTTGTTTAGTAAATCTATAACCTAAAGATTTATTAAATCCTTTATTAGGGAAATTAATATTTAAAACATATTCTTTTGAATATAATTTATTCTTAAAAACATAATCTAATACAGAATCTAATTCATTATTTACAATATCAAAACAATTAAAGTCTGTTGATATACTAACTGAAGGTAGCCCAGAAAACATTGCCTCTCTTGCGGCTCCAACAGTACCTGAATAAAAAACATCAGTTGCCAAATTTAAGCCATCATTAATTCCTGAAAAAACAATATCGAAGTCAACATTTAATAAGCTTAAACCAAGTCTTACACAATCAGCTGGCATACCTGATATTTGATATGCTTTAATGCCCTCTATTTTTTTTGATTCAATAAAAGAAATTGAATCTCTTATTATAATACTATGGCTTGAAGCTGATCTTACTCTATCTGGTGAAACCACTACTACATTGCCATATTTTTTTAAATGATTTGCTAATATCTTTATCCCAACAGCGTCTATTCCATCATCATTTACTACTAATATATTCATTTAAGCCTCCGTCTTTTCCATTGCTTTTAAAATGAAAATTTCAAATATTTTTTTACTAGAATCTTCTTCTAGCATATATTCAGGGTGCCACTGAAATGCCCACAAAAACTTCATCTTTGGGTGGTATAATGCCTCAACTATACCATCTTCAGATACAGCCATTCCCTTTAGTGTTTGGGCTATCCTTTTAATCCCTTGATGATGTAAGCTATTAACTTCTAAATAAGGTTCATCTATTAAATCCCTAAATGGAGTATTGTGTAACAAAAATACACTATGACGTTTATTCTTTTCTTTATGTGATACTTTAGATGGATGGAATGTATCTAAATCTTGATATAAGCTTCCACCCTCTAAAACATTAATAATTTGAATACCTCTACAAATACCTAAAATAGCTTTATCATTTTCTTTAGCTATTTTATATAATCTAGCCTCTAGTGAATCTCTAATATCATTATAATCTTTGACAAAGCTTGTTCTTTTTTCTTTATATAAAATGGGATTTATATCATCCCCACCTGTAAATAAATACCCATCAATATGCTTATCTAATTCAATTAAATCTAAATTAGATATTTCATAAGGAATAATTAAAGGAATGCCTCCGGCATTTCTTATTCCATCTAAATATTCTGGCAACATCCATATTGATTTTTTCTCTTTATCGTACAAAGGTAATACCCCAATAATTGGTTTCATAACAAATCACTCCATTAAAAATATTATACAATATTTTTTCTATATATAAAAGAAAACCCTTTCAAAAAAGGGTTAATTTTTATATGTTTTTATATTAAAATAATTATTTTTTTGAATAATTGTAATATTACCACATAAATTAGTTTGATAGACTATTCCAAATTTCTTTAATCTATTAACAATCTCTATATCTGGTAAGTTATATTTATTATTTTCTCCTACACTAATGATAGAGTAGGTTGGGCTAACATAATCTAAAAAATTTATACTTGATGAAGTATTACTTCCATGATGGCCAACTTTTAAAATATCTGAATCTAATTCTTTTTTATATTTATTAATTAAATCCATTTCTTCTTTTTCTTCCATATCTCCTGTAAATAAATATTTCTTATTA
>JAILGR010000137.1 GCA_024696565.1 Acholeplasmatales bacterium
TGGTATATATAAAGATGAAATTCCTTTAAAGATTATTGCAGTTAAAAATAAAGATGATGTACTCCTCTCAAGAACAAGATATAGAAGTTGGAAATATATCAAAAGGGGAATCCTAAATGTTGGGGATTACACAGTCGGAAAAATTCGTATAATAGGTGATTTGGATATCGGAAAAATAACAATAGGTAACTATACGACAATATCAGATAATGTTATATTTAATTTTGATAATTTTGACATATCAAATATAAGTTCTTATAATTTCGAAAAAAATATGCTAATATCTCATAAAAAAGAAAGTCAAGAAAAAAGAAAGAAAAAAAATTCTACAAACGAAATAATAATTGGAAACGATGTGTTTATTTCTGAAAACGTGGAAATTCTTTCAGGATCTAAAATAGGAGATGGGGCTATAATCCTTCCAAATAGTAAGGTGAATAAATCTATTGAACCATATTCAATCAATAGTGGCTCTCCTTGTGTTATAAAAGGATATAGGTATAGCATTGAAAACATTAAAAAGATGGAGAAATTGCAATGGTGGAATTGGGATAAAGCCGTAATCAATTCAAGAATAGCCGATTTATCCTCAGAAAAAATAGATGATTTTATAACAAAATACTACAAATTTACCGTTTAAGGTAATAATAATGATAAAGCTTTACTTAAAAAATAAAAACAATCAACTTGAAGATAAGATATACAGAATAGTTAGAAAAGACAATGAAATTAAATGTAATGCATATAATAACGTATATGTGCTACCTTGCAAAAAGCACAAAAATATAGGCCCATATACAACATATTGCGGCGGAGTATGTACAGAAGATTTTAAATTTATAGCTGGGCTTAAGAGGCATGATGACTACAGTCATTTAAGCTATACTCTCGAGAATGCGTACAAAATTAATGATATTGAGATAGAAAATCATATAGATGAGTGTATATTTGGCGGCGTAATTATAGATATATTTGGTCATACTATAACTGAAACATTATCTCGCCTATGGTTTCTTGAGTTTACTGACACTAATAAATCTTTAAAAATATTATTTGTTACTGTCACAAAACGTATTCCAGATCATTTTTGGACAATTGCTGAACTCCTTGATATTCAAGATAGAATAGTAATCGTAGATAAGCCAATAGCAGTTAAAGAAATAATTATACCAGATCAATCGCTTGTTCTTTACTCTAGAGTATATTATAAATATTTTAATTCTATTTATAGCAGAATAATAAGAAGAATTTCACCATATAAATCCTATGATAAAGTATACCTAACAAGATCTCATTATTATAAAAAAGATTGTATAGGTGAAGAGATTATAGAAAAATTATTTGAAAAAAATGGATTTAAAATTATTGCACCAGAAGAAATGACTTTAGAAAATCAAATATATATTATAAATAATGCTAAAGAAATAGTATGCACTCTCGGAACTCTTTCGCATCTAGCAATTTTATTTTGTAATGACAATGTAAAATTAACATTTATCATACGTGAACTAGAAATTGGAGGAATGGGTTCGCAAATAGTACTTAACCAATCAAAGGTTTGTGATATAAATATTATTGACTTGTCATATAATATATTGCCAACTACACATGCTGGAGGAGTTTTTTTAATTTTACCTAATAGATGCTTAATAAAATATTTTGAAGATATGTGCTATGATGTAGACAATGAAATATTAGATATAAAAAAATATTCCAATTATTTCTTTGATTATTTAATAAAATATGCACAAACGTATTCATCGAATGGTTATGCATTTAAAAGAATAATTAATCAAGATGTTTTTGATGTAATAAAACGGCTAAGCGATAACTTGCTCAATATAAAAATTGATAGAAAAGAATTTAAAGTAGAGACAAAAATGAATATGAAAAATAAAATCATTCAACTTGAAAACAAATTATATTCAAATGAAATTATGGATATAAAAGAGTATTACTGTAAGAATTGTAGAATACTTCGTATTTATCAAGATTATGAGGTTGTTTCTATTAACGACGATGTATATAACATTGAGGACGTTAGAAAAAAGGTAAATATGTGCTGTATAGGAGCAGAAGCGGTTCTGCCAATAATTTATACTGCAGAGCAGATAAGATTTAAAGATTATGATTTACTAATCTTTGAAAATTCTAGCAAAAAAATTCCATATTCAGATATTTTAATAAGTAATCTCGTAAGAGACAACCTTGATTTAATATTAATTAGAACTCAGCTCAACGATACACTAAGCAAGCAATACATAAAATGTCATGGACAAAGATCCTGGGACGTTGTAGCT
>JAILGR010000160.1 GCA_024696565.1 Acholeplasmatales bacterium
AGGATGTTTATCTTTAGTTGGAGTAAGAAAAACTAAAAGATATAAAAAGATTAAAGTAGAATATTTAAATACTAATCTTGAAAAAAGAATTAAGACTTTTAAAGACTTTACTGCAGAAATTATTCAACATGAAATAGATCATTTAGAAGGAATAATAATTTAATGCCATTTTTTGGCATTTTTTTCTTGACTTAAAAAAAAATAAGCGTATAATCAATTTGAAAATGATTTTCAATTTGGAGGTTTGACATGGCTAGAGATTCTTATCGTACTAAAACAAGAGAAATAGTAAATGAAGAAATAAAGAATTATCCAAATGGTTTTATTGTAAAAGAATTAAAAAAAGATTTAGATTTAAAAGGAATTAATATAGGACTAACAACTATTTATAGAACCTTAGATTTACTTGAAGCTGATAATATAGTTACTAAATTTTTTGATGAAAACAATATTGCCCACTATAAATATGTTAATGACTGTCAAAGTGAAACTCATTTCTATTTGAAGTGTCAAAAATGTGATAAGATTTATCATGTTGATTGTAGCTGTATGGATGATTTAGGATTACATATATTAAAACAACATAAGTTTAAAATTGACACTAAGAATATTATTTTAGAGGGTTTATGTAATAATTGTAGATCTTTTATCAAACTATAATTAAGGAGAATTTATGAAGAAGTTTTTAGGTTTATTTTTTGTATTATTTTTATCATTAATAGGATTAACATCTTGTTCTAATGAAAAAACTAATATTGTATCTACTTGTTTTGCAGGCTATGATTTTTCAAAAGCAATTGCTAAAGATTTGAAAACATCATCGATGCTACTTGCCCCTGGTGAAGAACTACATGATTATTCACCATCTGTAGCAGATATAGAAAGAGTACTAGCATCAGAAGTATTTATATATATCGGTGGAGAATCAGATTCAGTTTGGGTAGAAAAACAAATATTACCAAGAATTGATAATGAAAAAACTAAAGTTATTTCATTAATGGATGTTGTTCTAAATGGTGGAAAAACATATAATGAAGAAGATCCCGAATCAAGTACTATAGAGAATTTAGAAGAAGATTCTGAGGAAGAAGAATTAGATGAACATGTTTGGAATTCTTTATCTAATGCTAAATTAATTGTAAATAAGATTTGTGAAGTATTAATAGAAATTGATTCTATTAACGGTGAATCATATAAAGAAAATAGAGATAATTATATTAATTCTTTAAATGAACTAGATTTAAATATTAAAGATGTAATTAGTAAATCTAATAAGAACTTATTAGTATTTGCTGATAGATTCCCTTTATTATATTTTGTAAAAGAGTATAATTTAGAATATGATGCCGCTTTTAAGGGTTGTGAAAGCGCAAAAGAGGCAAATCCTAAGACAATAGAGGGTTTAGTAAATAAAGTATTAAATAATAATATAAATGTTATATTCGTTATTGAATTATCCGAAAGTAAGATTGCAAACACTGTAAAAAATGAATTACATAACCAAGGTATGGAAGTAGAAATTATGACATTTTATACAATGCATAACGTTTCAAAAGATGATTATAATAAGGGTATGACATATATTGATTTTATGAAACTAAATTTAAAAAGCTTAGAGATTGCCTTAAGTTAGGAGTGAATTTTATGTTGATTGAGGTTAAAAACCTTAGTTTAGGCTATGAAAAAGAAAATATAATAGATGGTATATCATTTTCTGTTAATAAAGGTGATTTTATTATTGTCGTTGGTAAAAATGGGGCAGGTAAATCAACTTTAATTAAAGGTATTTTAGGTTTAATTAAACCAAAGAGTGGAAGTATTATTTTTGAAGATGGCTTAAATCAAAAATTAATAGGTTATATGCCTCAAGAAACTAAAGTAGATCAAGCATTTCCGGCTTCTGTTTATGAAATAGTTTTATCTGGTAGAATTAATAAAATGGGATTTAGACCATTTTATAATAAAGAAGATAAAGAAAAAGCTAATGAAGCTTTAAAAATATTAAATATATACAATATAAAGAAAAAATCATTTAGTGAATTATCAGGTGGTCAAAGACAAAAAACATTACTTGCTAGAAGCTTATGTGCTACAGATAAGTTATTGATATTAGATGAACCATCTAATAACCTAGATAATACATCTAGAGAAGAATTCTATTTATTATTAATGAAATTAAATAAAGAATTAGGTATTACTATTATCA
>JAILGR010000186.1 GCA_024696565.1 Acholeplasmatales bacterium
TCTTAAGAATAAAATAACATCATTAATTATTCTTGGAATTTCTTTTCCTTCTTTAATTATTTTATCTACTAATAATACAGCATTAGTTTCATCTTTACTAATACAAGCATTTAATAATTCTATTATCTTTAAATAAGATATATTACCAGATACATTTAAAACATCATCAATATTAATTACATCATTTTGGGAAAAAGAAATACATTGATCAAATAATGATAAGGCATCTCTCATACCACCTTCGGCTGATATAGCTATTTGATGAATTGCTTCATCAGTAATTTTTACATTTTCTTCATTAGCAACAATATTTAATCTTTTTACAATATCTTCAATTGAAATTGCTTGGAAATCAAATCTTTGACAACGAGATAATATTGTATTAGGTAATTTATAAGGTTCTGTTGTTGCAAGAATAAATATAACATGACTAGGTGGTTCTTCTAGTGTTTTTAAAAGCGCATTGAAAGCAGCTTGTGATAACATATGAACCTCATCAATTATATATACCTTGTATTGACCCATAGAAGGTAAGAATTTTACTGTATCTCTTAGGGCTCTAATATCATCTGCCCCGTTATTAGATGCAGCATCAATTTCAATTACATCTGGGTTAGTACCTTTAGTAATTCTTTGGCACATTTCACATTCACAACAAGGTTCAGTTACTTGACCTTTTTCACAGTTCATGGCTTTAGCCATGATTTTAGCTAATGTTGTTTTACCAGTACCTCTTGGTCCGCAAAATAAATATGCATGTGCTACTTTATTTAATCTAATTGCATTTTGTAAAGTTTTTATAATATGTTCTTGTCCTACAACGTCCTTAAATTTTTGTGGGCGGTAAGCTCTATATAATGCTACATATGCCATAATATCCTCCTAACCAAGATAATATATATGCTTAACTCCGTCACTATCAAAATAATGATAATAACTAATATAAGCATCATTAGATACAATTAAATCCCAAATGGATGTAGTTGCACCATCTTTATTTAAATCTTTACCTATTGACATAAAGCCTTTTGAAATAATATCAGAGCAATAATTTGAATTAGTTGTATTAAAGAAAAAACTCATATTATATGGATCTCCTAATAAACTAGAAACAGAAGCATTTACTCTAGATCTTTCTTCATCAGTCATATCAACTCTTAAACACATTACTTCGTTAAAAAATCTATTAGTTGTCCAATCTTCTAATGGATAAACGGCACAATGAATATTATCTCCAACCGTAGTTGTTGCTTCAATAGTTTGATATGTATTAATAGAAGTAAAATAATCAGAATAAGATCCTACAATATATCCTGCATGTCCTCCAGCATAAAAACTAATGGCTCCATTAACAAGTGGATGGACTGTGTTTTGTTCAACACTTACTAAAATATCTCCTTCATTACCAGGATAACAATCATAAGAACCTGTTTTAAATCTTAATGTTTCTCTTCCATCATAATCAATTTTATAATATTTAAATTTATTTGATGATATTTGCCCTTGATATACGGCTTTACTCTTAAAGTTTTCAATTTTTATTGTTTTTTGAATATGTTCTATTATTACTATAATAGTATATGATATAAATATAAAAAGAAGAAGACTTCTTGAGAAAATCCATAAGGCTTTAAAAAATTTTCTCATAGTAATATTTTATCATAAATAAAGGAATAATAAAAGTAAAGTTATCTTTTGGACAAAAGAAAAATTGTCATTTCTGACAATTTTAGTTTTTAGGTTTAATTACGATTGCTCTATTCTCGCCTTCGCCTTCAGATTCAGTATAAACATCTCTCCAATCAGCTAGCTTTTCATGAATAATTCTACGTTCATAAGAATTCATTGGATCTAACTTAACTGGCATTTTTGTTTTAACTACCTCTTTAGCAGTTTTTGTAGCTAAAATTTCTAATTGATGAGCACGATTATTTTTATAACCACCTACATCAACAGAAGCAATAATATGTTCTTTAGTATAAGAATAAATTAAATTTCTAAGTAAAATTTGAATAGCTTCTAATGTTTTACCCTTAACACCAATTAATAAAGAATTCTCATATGAATCAATCATGTAATATAATTGTTCTTCACCATTAATGCTTCTAGCTTCAATTTGATAACCAATACCTAGAGCTTTTAAAATACCTTCTAAATATTTCTTTCCTTCTAATGTTAGATTTACATCAACTAATGCTTCACAGTTTACACCAGCTGCAGTTTCACCTAAAACATTAATATAAATCTTATCACTAGATATATGTAATTTTTGTACGGCTGCATCCATTGCTGTTTCAGCAGAAGGAGCAGTAAATTCGAATTTTTTCTGCATTGCTTTCACCTACTGTAAATTCTGTTTTTGCATTTTTTCCCATTTAAGTTCATTTACCCATCTACCTACTTGAGATTGGAATAATTGATAAATACCACCGATTAACCAATAAATACCTAAAGCAGTATTAGATAGAGCCATGAAACCAAACATAACATTCATAATAAGCATCATCCACTTCATTTGATTACCTTGATTATTCTTATTCTTTAGCTTATCTTGTGGATGAACCTTTTGATACTTAGGAGGTCTTTGACCTAACTTTTGACTTAGAATTGTTATACCAACGAATAATAATGCAACAACTACTGCAAATACTTTATCGTACCACATAGTTGCACTCATAAATGAAGTATTCATTTCAAATAAACCGAATACTTTAGTATTTGATAGGGCAAAATCACCAGCATAAGTAACAGTAATTACACCATTAACAGCTGTTGTTGTAGTTGCGTTAATTCTTTGTACAACCTCATACATTGCCATAAATATAGGGAATTGAATTAGCATTGTAAAAATACAACCTAATGGATTCATTCCATATTTCTTATAAAGTTTAGACATTTCTTGTTGCATCATTTGCTGACTTCTTTGATCTTTACGACCTTGATACTTCATTTGAATTTTAGCCATTTCTGGTTGCATCATTGTCATTTTTAAAGAAGTAGCATTTTGCTTAGAATAAATTGGCCAAGCTAATGTTCTAACAATTAATGTTGTAAATAAAATACCTAAGAAATAAGAATTTCCCATTCCTTTACCTATTGCTTGACAAATAAAGGCAATAGGCCATGATAGAATATTTACAGGCCAAGAGAATAATAAATTAAAGAATCCAGATCCTCCAGCCCAGGAATCTACCCATTCCTGACCATAGCTAGTATAAGCCTTTTGATACCAAGAAGAAGCATCAAAACGACAGCTTGTCAATGTTAACGCTAAAAAGCCTAAAACTAATAAAAGAACTATTTTATATTTATGTCTGTAGAAAAAATTAATCATCTTTTTCTCCTTTTAATAGTTTTTGTTTTAAAAATAGATATTCTAATTGCTTATAAATTAAATCATAGGATAATTCTTTCATTTTAGGTCTTGCTATAATAAAAATATCATAAGAAGATTCTAAATTAATGTTAAGGTTATCTATAACTGCGGTTATAAGCCTTTTACATCTATTTCTTTCAACAGCATTTCCTATTTTCTTTCCTACACTGATCGCATAACGGAAGTGGCCGGTTTCTGACTTTTTTTTATATATAGTTAAATAAGGACTAGACTTAAAATTCTTTTCCTTTATTATTGATTCTATTTCCCTTGAATTTTTTACGCGATATTGTTTTTTCATAGAATATCCTTTTAATTAACAAAAAATACGACCAAAAAATCAAAATTAATTGTTCTGGTCGTACTAGTTATGTCAATTATTAGTTATTAAATTAAACTGTAAGTTGTTTTCTGCCTTTTTTACGTCTAGCAGCTAAAATCTTTCTACCATTCTTAGTTGCCATTCTTGCGCGGAAACCATGAGTTACTTTTCTTTTTCTTTTATTAGGTTGATAAGTTCTTTTCATCTCATTTACCTCACTTTCTTTAAGAAACCATGCTAGTTTATTCTATCAAA
>JAILGR010000237.1 GCA_024696565.1 Acholeplasmatales bacterium
TTCATTATGATTATGGTATTGGTAGATATGAAGGTATTAAAACTTTAACTCAAAAAGGAATATCTAGAGATTATATTAATATTATTTATGCAAAACAATCAGCATTATTATTACCACTTGAAAAGATTTCTGATTTGATGAAATATGCATCTAAAGATGCAGAAGGTATAGTATTACATGAACTTGGTTCAACTGCTTGGGCAAGACAAAAAGCTAGAGTAAGAAAGAAAGTTCATGATATATCAGATACATTAATTAAATTATATGCCGCAAGACAAGCAGCTGAAGGTTTTCAGTTCCCAGAAGATAATATGCTACAGCTAGAGCTTGAAAATGATTTTGAATATGAATTAACAGAAGATCAAAAGAAGGCAATATTAGATGTTAAAAGAGATATGGAATCTAAAAGACCTATGGATAGGCTTATTTGTGGTGATGTAGGGTATGGTAAAACTGAAGTGGCTCTAAGAGCGGCATTTAAGGCTATATTAGGTGGTAAGCAGGTTGCAGTTTTAGCTCCTACTACAATTTTGGCAAGACAACACTATTTAACATTTAAAAAAAGAATGGATAAATATGGAGCTAGAGTTGAATTACTATCTAGATTTGTTTCAAGAAAAGATCAACAAAGAATAATAGAGGATTTAAAAAAAGGCTCTGTTGATTTAGTTGTTGGTACTCATAGAATATTATCAGAAGAGGTTAAATTTAATGATTTAGGACTATTAATAGTTGATGAGGAACAAAGATTTGGTGTTACACATAAAGAAAAGATTAAAGCATTAAAGGTTAATGTTGATTGTATAACTCTAACTGCAACACCAATTCCTAGAACATTACAGATGTCTGTGATGGGTATTAAGGATTTATCAATGATTGAAACTCCACCTAAAAATAGATATCCTATTCAAACTTATGTTTTAGAAAGAAATGAAAGAATTATTCAAGATGCTATTACAAGAGAAATAGCTAGAGGTGGACAAGTATTTTATTTATATAATAGAGTTGATTCTATTTTTGATGTTGCTAAAAAATTAAATGAATTAGTACCATATGCAAGAATTGGTATAGGTCATGGTAGATTAACTAAAGATGAACTTGAAGATGTTATTTCAAGGTTTATTAATAAAGAATATGATGTCTTACTTTGTACAACTATTATTGAAACAGGTATTGATATTCCAGATACTAATACATTGATAATTCATGATGCTGATAGACTTGGCTTAGCTCAAATGTATCAAATAAGAGGTAGAGTGGGTAGATCATCTAAAATAGCTTATGCTTATTTAATGTATGAACCTAAAAAACTATTAACTCCTGAGGCTGAAAAAAGACTTGAAACAATTAAAGAATTTAATGAATTAGGTTCTGGATATAAGATTGCAATGAGAGATTTATCAATTAGAGGTTCTGGAGATTTATTAGGTGATGAACAATCTGGTTTTGTTGAATCTGTTGGTATTGATGTTTATTTAAAGATTTTACAAGAAGAAATAGATGCTAAAAGACATGAAGGAGATATTAGTTTTAATAAACAAGAAGAGTCAAAGAAAGAGGATATTTCTTTAGTTACTCCATTAGTTTCTAGAACCATTCAAAAAGATTATATTAATAGTGATGACATTAGAATAGAAATTCATAAGAAAATAGATAAAATTAATAGTATTGCAGGATTGCATCAATTAGAGGCTGAATTAGTTGATAGATTTGGTGAAATTGATGAAGAATTATATTTATATATGTATGAAAAGCTTATGAAATCATATTGTAAGCAAGTAGGTGTTTATAAGCTTGATACTTCTAAAGTTAATGAGATTAAATACATAATAGATAAAGACTCTAGTAAAACTAAAGATGGAAATTTAATGTTCCAAGAGGCTTATAAATTAAAACTTATAAAGCTTGGTTATTCTTATGGGGAAATCCAAATAATTCAAACTATTAGACCTAAACAAAAACTTGATGATTTTAAACTAATCTGTGAATATTTTTCCAAGATTTTGTAATATTTAAAATTTACTTTTTTTGTTAAAAAATGTATAATAGAATAAAGAAGTAATTGGAGGGAATTGTATGGCATTGTTTAACTCTATTCCAGCTGTATCAACACAAAAAGATACAACAGGACCTATTAAAAAGAAACCAAGCGGTGAATATAAAAAAGAAAATTTGAAGGCTATGCAACCTATATCTGATGAAGAGGCTAACAAGAAGTTAGAAAAAATTGTTAAGCCATTAACTGATGAGGCTGATCCAGTTGTTGAAGATGATTTCTATATGCCTGAAGATGAGGTAAAAGAAGAACCTAAGGTAGAAGAAAAACCAAAGGAAGAAGTAAAAGAGACTTCTGAAAATAAAAAAGAGGTTAAACCTAAAGAAGAAAAGAAAGAAGTAGAAAAACCAAAGGCTAAAGAAATAAAGGAAGAACAGGCTAAACCTATAGTTCAAGAAAAAGAAGAAGTTAAAGAAGAACCTGTTTTAGAGGAAGAAGCTCCTATAGAAAAAGTGGAAGAAAAGCCTTTAACTTTAGAAGAAAGAAGAATTTTAAATTTAAAGAAAGCACGAGAAGCTAGATTACAACAACAAGAAAAGGAGAAAGATAATATGGCTGAACAAAAAACAACTACTACTGCAGCAGCAAAGAAACCAGCACCAAAGCCTAAGAAGGCTGTAGATATGTCTAAGATGGTTATGACTACTAAAAAGCCTGCCGCTCAAGCTTCTTCAAAAACTGTTTATCATGTTTCAAAAAGAGGAGAAACAAGAGAAGATAGAGTTTGGAAAGTATTTATTCAAGAATCAAATAAAGTAATTAAATTATTTGATTATCAAGAAGAAGCATTAGAATATGCTAAACAATTAGCTAAGAACAAAAATGATGGTTCTTATGTAATCTTACATGGTTTAAATGGTAAAATTAGAAAGTTTTAATATAAAAGGGCATTGCCCTTTTTATTTTTATGTAACTTACTATCAATTTTTGGTAACTTACTTAAAATTGGTTGTAAGATTAAAAGAATAGTGTTAGATTATTTGTGGTGATATCATTATGTTTAAATTAAGTATTGAACAAATTAAAAAAGAAGAAAATGAAGAGATAATAATAAAATGTCATGAAATAAATAATGATGTTTTAGCTTTAGTCAATAGATTAAAAGAAGGAGAATCAAAAGCTAATTCTATTGCCGGAATGAAAGGTGATGATATCTATTCTATAAAGCTAAAGGATGTTTATTATTTTGAAGCTACTGAGAATAAAACATTTATATATTGTAAGGATGAATTTTATGAAACTAAGCTTAAATTATATGAAATAGAAGCTTTAGTAAAGAATTTACAATTTTTTAGATGCTCTAAATCAATAGTTTTACATTATAGTAAAATTGATTTTGTAACACCAGCCTTTAATGGTAGATTTGAAGCAAAGCTTTCTAATGGTGAGAAAGTAATTATTTCAAGACAATATGTTCCTGTGTTAAAGGATATATTAGGTATATAGGAGGCTATTATGAAAAAAACTATAAAATTAATTCTAACTCAATTTTTTATGATTGCTACTGCTGTTTTATTTGGAATTGGTCTTATGTCATTAATAACAAATTTACATGATCCATGGCCTTGGTATATGCCATTTCAAATTATTCTTGTAGCGCTTTTAACAGCTTTAGCTTCATTAGTTTATATATCTAAAAATGAATTATCTAAGAAAGCTATTATTATTCGTGCTATAATCCATTTTGTTATATTATTAGCAATAGTTTATACAGCAGGATATTTCTTTAAATGGTGGAGTGAATGGAGTGGAATCTTATTTGTTGGGGCAATCTTTATTTTAGTATATTTAGTTGTTGCAACAACTACTTATTTAATTGAAAGAAAAGATTCAAAAAAGATAAATGAAGCATTAAAAAAATTGCCTAAGGATGCAGATTAATTATTATATTTTGCAACTTACAATCGATTAAAAGCAACTTACTAGAAGGTTGCTTTTTTATTATTTTTAAATTGATAAAATATAGCTGTGAGGTGATGATTATGACAAATGATATTATAGTTGTCAAAGGTTTAGTAAAAAATTATAAAAATGTAAAAGCTGTTAAAGATATTACATTTAGTGTAAAAGAAGGAGAGTTATTTGCCTTTTTAGGTGAAAATGGGGCAGGTAAATCAACAACAATAAATGTATTATGTCAGGTTTTAAATAAAACCTCTGGTAAAGTAATTATTGATGGTTTTGATATTGATAAGGATAGCTTAGAAGTAAAAAAAAGAATTGGTATAGTTTTTCAAGGGACTGTATTAGATAATATTTTAACTGTAAAAGAGAATTTAATTTCTAGATGTGCATATTATGGTATGAATCATAAAATGGCTATGAATAGAGTAAATGAATTAGTTAAACCATTATCATTAGAAAAGCTATTAAAAAGAAAATATCAAACTTTATCTGGTGGAGAAAGAAGAAGAGTTGATATTGCAAGAGCTTTAATTAATAAACCAAGAATCTTGTTTTTAGATGAACCTACTACAGGGCTTGATCCTAAAACAAGAAAGATAGTTTGGGATATAATTAGTAATTTAAGAAAAGAAATTAATTTAACAGTATTTTTAACAACTCATTATATGGAAGAATGTAATGAGGCTGATAATGTTATTATTTTAGATAGTGGAAATATAGTTGCAGAAGGTACTCCTAATAATTTAAAGAATTTATATTCTAGTAATAAGTTATTATGGTATACAAATGATTCAATAGATAATCAAGGTTATACTTTTTAAGCAATTCTTGATTATCTATTGAATCATT